>CAYRPF010000008.1:0-25550 GCA_964426185.1 uncultured archaeon
CTATTTCACCAAATCGATTTCTAACATTAATTGGCATTTTTCTTTCGATTATGCCGATATCAATTATAGTTTCAAAGCCAATAGAGCAAATTACTGATGCATTTTCTTGGGGTATTATATGGAATAATAGTATACTGGAACCTCAGAATATTGTAATATTTATCTTATTAATTTTTAATGTAATCGTAATAATGGGGCGAATTCTTCATTATTTCATTCATAATATTACTAACGGGCGTTCAATTTATGTATGGTATTTCATCACTTATGTGCTATTCCTTTTTTCAGTTATTTTAGATTTAATCTCCTCTGGGATCACTCATCTTTTTCCGCTGATTATTTTGTTTCTTAGTTCGCTGGTTTTTCTCTTTCAATATTTCCAAGATTCCACAGCTTTCTCAATTTACAAAGGGGAGTTGCTTTATTTAATGCTGATATATAAAAATGGTCTTCCGATGTTTGATTATGATTTTCAACAGAGAGAAATTGTTTCTTTAGTTCCTCAAAAATCTTCATCAGTTAGATTTGCTCACATTCGTTATCTCCTTCACAGTTCTTCTGTTACATTTGAGGTATACGCAGAAAAAAGTTTAAAATCCGGAAAAATCCAAGATTTCGATATAAAATCGTTTAATATCTGTGTATACTCTACCATGAATGTTCAATGGATCCTTATTTCGCAACCTAATGCTCACAATCATTTTAAAGTACTCAAGTGGCATGCCCGTTTATTTGAACGGAAATTTCCTAAAGAACTTGCTCAAATGGCTCATGGGGTTGTTGCCACCAAAGAGATGAAGGAATATTGTCGAAAACAATGGGAAAAATTGTAAAATTATAAAGAAAATGTGAAGATGAAAAAATGTTATGAACCTTGCTCCTTTTTCTTCAACATATTGTAATTGAAAATATAGGCTTTTATTAACAAGTCATTTATCAAAATATGCACATTTCGACCGTTTTTTGCCGAAATAATGTACCAATTCTCAATGTTTAAGCGTTTAGCTAATTTCTCTAAATTTTCTTTCGCTTGGGGCATGGCATCATTATCGATTAAATCCGCTTTGGTACCAACTAAAACAATCGGTGAATCTTTAGGTGCATTTTCCTTCCAGATTTGAAACCATTCATCAATAAACTTCGTGGTACTATAGCGAGACAAGTCGTAACATAAAGCACCCCCAACCGCTCCTTTACAATACCTGGGTAACATAAACCGAAACCTTTCCTCACCAGCAAAATCCCAGATTTGCGCTTGTAGGTCGATTTGGGGCACATCATCCGCATCTTCGGGCGCGAGGGGATCAAAAATTGAAGTTTTTAATAAATGAAAATCAACTCCTATAGTCATCCTTGTAGTTGAGTCAAAAATTCCTGTAATAATGCGCTTAGTGAGTGTAGTTTTACCGACGCCACCTTCTCCGAGTATTGCAACCTTCAAAATATTTTGAGGTTGATGACGGTAAGTTCTTCGAGTGGTTACCATGCTGTACTTCTCCAATGCAAATTCAACGAATATTATTGGAATTTGCTATATTTAACTTTGTTAGAAATCGTAAAAGGTTTTTTATTATGATTACCTAGGAAAAAATAAAAATATCGAATTTGGGAACAAACATTTGCACACTTAGGAGGAAACGGAGATAGGCAGTAAAAAAGGAAAAAAAGTGACACCAGCGATGTTATCACGGAATTACTCTCGTAGTTCTGCCTATTATACCCCATCTTTTATCATTCGAAGCATTTTGAGAGGTATTGATCACCTTCTTCGGGTGAATTGGCATAAGAATGATGGAATTTTTACAGATACGGTAGAGTTTCTAGATCCTTCTGCAGGGATATTGAAATTTTCCCAAGAAATGATACGTTTTGCCCATGAACAACTTTTTCAACCTCAATTTAATAAATGGCTTTATGAACATTTTATCCCTTATAATTTTGCGTTTGACATCGATCAAGGTGCAATTAGAATAGGACTTGAACAACTGTATTCCTATGTAAACGAAATTATCGAACAAGACCATTCTACAGCAGCTAATTCTCTTTCAGCCAATATTTCATCTTCAGATATCAATTCATCTTCAGATATCGATTCCTCCAAGCCGCTGAACCCCACTTTAGCAGAAGAATACTTTCACAGAAATCGTGTTAAATATCAATATAATTTACCAAAATTTCACGTTTACCAGCGAAATCCTCTTTCCGATCCCGAAAATTCACTGATAAATGGAACGCTTCTGCCTCAAAAAGAAAATTCGCTTTTAATTATTTATGGAAATCCTCCTTATGCCGTTAGTTCTCAATCAAAAAGTTCATGGATTACAGAGTTAGTTAATGATTACAAGACCAATCTTCATCAGCAGGGTACAAAGCGCCTCAAAGGTTTAAAAGGGATTCAAGATGACTACGTAAAATTTGTGCGCTATTGCCAATGGTTGACGGTTGATCAAGGTCAACCTGGTATTGTTGCGTTGGTGCTTAACAACTATTTTTTGGATGGAGATATATTTCGGGGTATGCGGAGTAGCTTGTTGGAGAGTTTTAATACTATTTATATAATTGATCTGTTTGGAGATCCAAAGAAAGGGGTTCCTATTCCTACTTCATCCCTTGAAATGCCCTCTTCTGTGAACGACGGGGGTCAGAATGAAGAAAGAGATCAGAATATATTCGAGATTCAAACTGGAATTTGTCTTTTTTTCGGGGTCTCCAAAATATCTAAAAATTCCAAAAAAAGAATAAAAAAACCCGCAGAAATATATTATTGTGGGTGTTATGGTTCCATTTCGAGAAAAACAGCATTTTGCAATCGACAATTTAAAGATCTTCCATTTGAAAAAGTAGAAATGCAACCAGATTTTGCTTTCCGCCCGATATCTGCTGAAGAGAAAAGAATTCAACAAGAGTATGATAAATTTTGTTATATGCCAGAAATTTTCCAAGCAAATATAATCGGCATTCAATCTTTGCATGATACTCTCATCACTCATCCTGATCGAGAGCAACTAATCCACATTCTCACCTCATTTTATGACGGAACTTATGATCGGATTATAATCACCGATACTAAAGGGCAACAGTGGGTAAAATCAAATGGGGTGGTTTATCATGATGCCCGTGACTGGAAAATCGCCGATGGTAAAAAAGGATCTTTGGAACGGGCTATAAATTCCATCCAACAGTGGCAGTGGCGCGGCTTCGATCGATGGTGGGTGGCTTATGATAAGTACTTGATGACAAAAGGTTCCAGCAGTTATCGCTTAATGCAATTCATGTATCCTTGGCAGAATAATGTGGCTATTGTTGTATCTCGCAAATCTCGGAAAGCCACCGGCGGATCAAGTGTTTTAGCCACGAATATTTTGGCCGAATCTCATTGCGTGGAAGGAGGGTTTGGAATAGGTGATTATGTATTTCCATTAAAGATTTCATTGTTAAATTCCCGAAAAAATCATTGGGATTCACCCCTAACTGTTGATTCCTATAATTTCACCCCTCATATTTGGGATTATTTTTCACCCAGTGAAACACCCTCCCCTGAAACATTATTTGCGTATATATATGCTGTGCTATGGACCCCAATATACCGCAACCGTTATCAACAGTTGCTAAAGAAGGATTTTCCTCGAATCCCTATTCCGAAAGATTTTAAATTACTGCAAGAATTTGCAAAATACGGCTCTACTTTGCTCTCTTTGCATACATTTGAATTTTCTGATCCCCAAATTTCTACCGTGATCAAAACAAAATATCCCGTTAGTGAAAATCGCAAACCTATCATAATTTTTCCAAAATTTGAGCCGCAAGAATCTCGTATTTATTTTAACCACAAATCTCCTTCAGAATCGTTTTGGATTGGTGGTATTTCTCAAGCAGTATGGGAATTTGAAATTGGAGGGCATAAACAGATTCAACAATTCTTGCGACATAGAACTGTGCAATCTAGTATCAGTTCTGCTCAAAAATATTCGCAACAAGCTAAACCATTCAAACAGCTCAAAAAATCCAAAAATTCTAACAAATCTAAACAATCTATCAAATTCAAACGATTTCAGTTTACCCGAGCATTAAATGACACAGAATTACAACGCTTACTGGAAATTTGTTATGTAATTTCAGAAACTGTTCAGATTCAATCTAGTATAGATTCAAAATTTCTTCAAATATTGAAATCCGTGAATTTCCAGAACAATTCTCTCATTAACCAAGAAGAAATCGCGAAGAAATAAAATAAGAAAATTAAGAGAAGGTTGGGAAAAAAGGGGATAGAAATTATCAATTTATCGTTTTGAGTTGGCTCGGGCGTGTTTTTGAGCTGCAATCGAATTTGCTTGCCCCCCATATCGGTTCAAAACAACTCTTTTGATGTAGAGTTTATGATTTCGGACGCGTGGGATTTTTTTTGAGCGAGCGTTGACACCGGTACGATCCACTTTTGGAGTTATTTGTCGAACCTTTCCGGCCTTTGTGAGTGATCCATGAGAACCTGGCATAATTTTTCACTTTTAATTGTTTTTGATTTTAACAAAGATAATTTTTATCTCTTACTGTTTTCCGTTCTGTGCGGCTTAAGAGTTATCAAATATCTTGTATATCTTAAGTAAAAAAAGCATATCATTGATAAAAAATTTAACGATTTTGATGAATATGGAAGAATTCTCTGAGCGAATAAGTTAATGTAATAAATCTTGATAAAAACTTTGGGCATTTTTCCAATAGATCTTCTCTAAGGTAGATTTCGAGAGGTTCAACCCATTAATTACTGTTTTATTCCCATTTTCGGGATCGGGAAATGGTAAAGGCACATTTCTTAAATCTGTTTCAAATAAGGTGTGAAATGTGAAATAACGGGTGAGAAAATATTTTTCAGGTGAATTATCTCGAGTCCACCCGAAGCTTAAATCTGTACCAAAAAGAATTCGATCGGAATATTTTTCAATAAAATCTCGTGATTTTTCTGGATTTCGACTCAATACCCGCCCCATCCATCGCGCCGATCCTGTATCAATCATTAAATTTGGATAAGTATCTAACCATCGGGCCAATTTAGGTAGATTTTCGGGCTGGGCTCCGAAGTGTGCGACTTGGAATTGAATTTTCGGATATTGATCCATCACTTGCTCAAAATCTTTCAAATGTTCTGATTTTGTGCCATATTTTGATGCGGGCTGATATTTCTTTTCATACCAAAGATCTGGGTCAGAGATATGTATGAGAAATTTCAGACCCAAAGTTTCAATAGTTTCAAATATGGGGGCAAATAGGGGGCTGGATAAACCATTAACTTTTATATCCTTAGTTGATATGTGAAATTCTTGCTCAACATAATCCTTCCATCTTGGTGCAAACCAAAATTTAACCATGCGGTATTCTTGGCTGTAAATTTCCTCAATCATTTCAGTAGCAGCTTTAGCTCCACCCTCCAATAGGGTTTTACTGCGAAGAAATCTTATGGGAATAAAGCGATCGGGGTAATTAGCATTTAATTCTTTCATTAGATCTTCATCGATTATAGCGGCAATTTGGGTGATGTGATTAGCATCGGCAACATTTAAGACTTTATCAAAACCGGTGAAATCGCCATTAGGTCCCAGATGTAAATGTGTATGCGCATCAATCTTCAATCCGTTGTATTTTGGAGGCAAAAAATGCCAATCAGGTCCCATTAAGCGAAATATATAATTTTTAAAAGTTGAAGTGATAGTTATCACCTAATTATCATAGAGTTGGAAAGGTTCAATCAATTTTAAGGGGGGGAAGCGTATAAGCTTATTGATTTCAGAATTAATTTACTCGCTATAATACAATTTCTTGACCGGGAATCTGCCAAGGCCGATAGATTCGTTCATAATCTTGAAATAGTGCATTCATTCCATTTGTAATCAGTAGATCTGTCCAATGAAATACTGAAGTTTGTCCATGTTTTTCTTTCCGAATGCGACCGAAAAAGTTGGCTAGAAAAACGGGTAATATATTCTGCCGCAGTGATTCAGGGAGGTTGTTATTTTTTAGCGATTCAAGGCAGATTTGTTCTAAATGAAAAAAGGCCATTTTCATCTGTTTATTGACATGCAAGCATTTCAGTCTAAAATTTGCATGATTTTCGGGATTATCGGAGACCTTAAGATTTTTTACCATTTTTTGCAGTTTTCCGCTGGCTTTCATGATAACTTTAATGGTATCTAAAAAATCTGGGATTTGATGCAGAGAAGGTTCCAAGGCTCGGGTCCATGGGGTATTTCGGGTGATTTTATTATAAAAATAAATTTGTGGTAGAGATATTTTCGGATTTAATCGGGAAATTAAAGGAAGATCATGCATATAATATCGAGTTTCTCCCGTTCCTGCTACATGAATCTGAGGCTTTATGGTGGAAGAAACTAAGAATTGTCGAGAATCGACCCTGGGAGTGAGTCTAAATCGTAAATCCCATAAGTCTGGCTTTTCACTGGCGGTTTCTATTTGGATTATCTTTTTACATTGATCACACACCCCTTCTAAAATAATAGAATGCATATTCGCTGCAGATGAAATTGCCCGAAGTGTAATTCTTCGGCCATGACAGTCTGGAGTGGAACAAACTGCAAAAAAAGGTACAAAATCTTTTTCAACGGCTCGAAGTGTAGATCTAAATCCATATGCTTCCAAAATTGAAAGAATCTCTTGATAATTTCGGATATATTCTTCTCTATTCTTGAGTAAATATTCATAATGAGGTAGAAAAAGAGTTTGTAAGCGTGGATCGGTGGCATTCACAAAAGTGTAACCATAATCTCCGATAATATTACTAAGAACGCCGATTAATTGACCAAACCAACGCGTGTAAGGAGGAATGTGGGAATCACTTGATAAACTATTAAAATACGCGGTTTTTAATAGAGTTAATCCATGTTCCAAACGTGCTTCCCATAATTGGCGTTGTTCTGAATTTTTGGTCACAGTCTTAAATGAAAAATTCATAGAATTACGGAAATCTTCCAGAATACTTTGAAATTCTACCTCAGAAGGTAACGGAAGATGGCTAATAGTGCTTTCTGTATATAATTTTTCCAATTTTTTTGGAATATGAAGACTTTTTCCATTTTCCGCATTAATACTGGGAATTACGGTTCGAGTCAATTCACGATGAACTTTATCGTAATCTCCAATAAAAAGAAAAGGAAGTAGGGAAAAAGAAGTTTTTTGCTGAGAATGATACCAAGAATTCCGCGCCAAAATGCCACCGCAAGCGATTTTATTCAAAAGAAAACGCTCACCTCCCAAAAATTTAGGCTGATGTCCGACTTCCAAACAAGCTCCTGTTTTGGTGTAAATCTCTAAATTTTTTTCCACCCGTTCAGTCCAAACTCCTAAATTTCGCGTTGTTGATTGAAAAATTTCCGCAATTTTATGTCGTAATTCAATGTTTTCTTGATTTTTGTCCTTTGGTATAAGTTTAGCGGCATTTTTAAGGCAATTTGAGGCGGAATTTGGGATTAACTCAGCGAGCTGCAAAGTGCTATTTAATTCACCCCATTTTTTATTCGCTTGCTCCGGATTTTCTGCAAAATTGGTGTATAAAGCAAGGGGATCAGTTTCTCTGGTCATTGTGGTTAATTCTCTTTTGTGACTTCATTATTGGAAAAAGTAGGTGAGAAAAATACATCCGTCAAGCAAATAATTTCGGGACTAATGAAACCTTCTGCGTATTTAACTCCGCTTTGGGATCCCAACCATTGTGCTCTGTCCTCCAAATTCTTGATCAAATGCTGGTTGGCGGGATTTGCTGTAAATTGAGAATGATATGTCTTCAAAGCTTCGATTTTTCGTGCAAAAAATGGGGAAACATCCACCGTAAAATCTAACTCCCGCGGTTTTTTCAAATGACTGTGTTCAAAATAGAAAATCTGGGGTATCCAATAAGGGGGATATTCTGAATCAGTTTTACTGAGTTTCGCTTGAAATCGAGCAGCATTTACCAGTTCATGTGCGTGTATATGATCTGCATGCCAATCATGGTTTGGATGGGTTATTACTACCTTAGGTCGAAATTTGCGAAAAATATCCCCAAGTTGGATGCGGTAACCGAGTTTATTTTCTAAATAGCGATTAGGCCATTCTAAAGTTAGACGAGAGAAAATTCCCAAAATTTCGGCAGACTTTTTGGCTTCTTTGGCTCGTGTAATTGGGTCACCGTAAGGAGTGGGTTCTCCATTTGTAAGATCAATAATTACTACTTTTTTTCCCATTGCGACTGTTTTTGAGATCAATCCGCCGCATCCTATTTCAGCATCATCGGGATGGGCGCCCACAATTAGTAAATCGGTATCAGACATCATTTAAGTAGATTCCATATTTATTTTTGAGAATTTAGCTTGCACATTAAATAAATTTCACAAGTTGGAGAACACCATGAAGTGGAAAAGCAACAGCACCTCTCTATCTCTTGGGTGGTTATTTGGATGTGAGAAGAATTGAACAAGGTCCTGATTTGCCTATCTATTTTAGATTGAATTTCTTTGAAATTTTCCTTGGTAATTTTCTCATATTCAAGAAATGAATTCTTGTAAATATCTAATAATGGTTTAATTTTAAGAAAACTGGCCCTTGGATTCATAGTCTTAATTAATTGACAATATCTTTTTAATCGGTGTTCTGCCCTGTCAAATATAAATCTGTGACTTCTCTCCTCAGTTAAAATGGTTTCTCTATTCTTATAAATCAAAGGAATAGGGATTTCTTTAATCTTCCAACCAAGCTGCTGTCCCTTAAGAAGCATTTCTATCGGCATCTCATAACCTGTTAGAGTTAAATGTAAATCCTTAATTGAATCGACTCGGTGAGCTTTCATACCACAGAAACTATCAGTTAACTCTAAACCGAAATGGGATAAAACAGCTGTAATGATGCTGTTTACTAAGAATCGATCTTTCCAAGGAGAGTGCCAGAATAAGTCCGAAATAGCATAACGAGTCCCTGAAAACAAGTCGGTTGAATAATTTTTATCGTTCTCAGCCCAAATCGCCTCGATAAATTTTGAAAGATAATCGCTGGCATGCTGTCCATCCATATCAAAAGTGATAACCCAATCATAACCCTTTTCTTGGCTATATGAAAATCCAGTGCGTAAGGTAGCACCGTATCCTTTATTTTGTTTCTCGTGAATTACGTATCCTCGGTTGGGATGAATAGAGTGCCATTGTTCTAAAATTTGTTGACAATTATCCTCTGAACCATCATCGATAATGAGAAGATCAATAGGCTGGCGATATTTAGTTCTTAAACTGTCTTGAACCCGAGACAATCTTTCCAAATTTTCTAATATCACATTTCCTTCATTGTAGCATGGAATTATGATAAGTATTCTCAATTGAGTCATATGGCACCCCTTTTTATAAGATAAATCTACGCTACTAGGTAGATCTTCTTTTTATTTTCCATTTGTTAATCTTTCTATTCACGCTATTAACGATATTTTATATCAGTTCATTCATAAAACTATCTATTATTGCGAATATTAATTTCCTAAAAAAGGTAAATTATCGCAAAGTGCCACATACTTTTCGCTTAGAAATTATTATGTTTTTTATTATAACTAAAGAAAAAATACACTCCTTAAATCTTCATTACATCTTCAGAGGGGAATATTCTGTATTCTTTTCAAATCGACCCACCAGGAGAAATATTTTCCCGAGTCAATTCTTCGTAAATAAATGATATAATGTAGGATTTTGGTGTGAAATAATTTTTATCCCAAAAATATTAATATCCAATTTAGGATTCTTATAATAAACCTTTTCATTATACTGGTTGTATAGGAATATTTTGGATATCGGGAGATCTAAGTTTTGCCACATTTAAGGATGGAATTTATCAAATTGGCTTCTCAGTTAAAAAACGATGAAAAATATAAAGAAGCCATCGAATATTTGAACAACATTGGTAGAATTCCCGATCTACCCTATCCCACCCAAATTCGATTTTTTCAATTGCAAGGAGAATTGTATTATCACTTAAATGATTATTCTAAAGCCCTAAATGCAGTCGAAGATATTTTTCGACTTTATTTAATCACTAATGATGAATTTGCCCGGTTAGAAGGCATCATTCTCAAAGCTAAAATTCTGCTAGATTTAGGGAAATATGAAGAATGTAGAAATACTTTGATGATGAGTGAAGAAATCCTCAATATTCTCAAAGTCATTCCAGAGCAAGATATGGGGAAAAAAAAACAAGAAATCGCACATTTATGGGCAATTTATTTTTGGGAAATAGGGGTATACTCTAAACTTTTCGAATACGCAAAGCAAAATTTAGTGTTAAGCCAAAAATACGGTGATACTCATACAATTTCCCGATCTTATTTGATTATGGGTCTGGGTTATGGGGAAAATGGTCATCTAGATCAAGCTATTGTGCATTACCAAAAATGCGTTGATCTTGCTCGCCATTTAAACGAACCCCAAAAATCTCGTGTTCTCAGTGCAGCATATAATAATATTGGAGAAAATTACCGATTAAAGGGTGAACTTGATCGGAGCCTGGTATATTATCAAAAATCCTTTGCTCTTGATAAAAAAACTAATGCATTGGCTTCACAAGCTACCGTTTTGCATAATCTCGGTCTGGTATACGCTGAAAAGGGAGAGAAAGAAGAAAGTTTGAAATCATTTCTGAAAGCTTTGAAAATTGAACAAGATTTGGAAAATCGCTTCGAAATGGTAAGAACGTTCTTTGATATTCTGGTAAATCATCATAACTTCCTATCTGAAGCTGAAAAGGAAAGATATCTGCAAGAAATCAAAAAAATTCGAGATAATGAAAATTACCGCAGTCCTGCTATTGAATTTCGCTATTTGATTGCGCGAGCTTTGGTTATGAAAAGTTCTGGAATTCAGCGTCAAATCATCAAAGCTGAAGAAATTTTAAGTCAACTTGTCGATAATCCAGCTTTGGGCAATGAACTTCTAATTCTAGCTTTACTCCATCTTTGCGAGATTCTCTTCCAAGAACTACAACTTAGCTCTGATGCTAGTTTGTTGGCTGAGATCTCTAAAATTATTGATAAATTGCATCAAGTGGCAGAAAAAGAACACTCTTTTTCATTACTTGCTGAAACTTCTCTTTTTAAAGCCAAATTAAAACTTTTAAATTTGAAATTGATGCAAGCACAAACTCTATTCACTCAAGCTCAACAATTGGCTCTTTCCTACAATCTGACACGGGTGGCAAAGCAAATTTCTCTCGAACACGATAAATTACTCCAAAACCTTGAAATTTGGAAACAAGTTGCTGGCGATCAAGCACCTCTTTCTCAAAGATTGCAACTAATTTCATTAAAAGAAGATTTAGAAGTAATGCTACGAAAGCGTCCGCTTGATTTAGCGAGTTTTGAGATTGAAACCCCACTGCTTCTTTCAATTATAACCGAAGCTGGTTCACCCCTATTTTCTTATTATTTTTCTGAGAAATGGCAGAATTCTTCTCTATTTTCTTCATTTTTAACCGCTTTCAACACTTTTAGTCGGGAATTTTTTGATAACACCATTGATAGGGTTAAAATCGGTAAGAACACTATTCTTATGAAACCCTTTCAAAATCTTTTTATCTGCTACGTTATTAAGGGTCCTACCTACCCTGCTCAAGAAAAATTGACACTATTTATTGAGCATATTCGAAATTCAGCCAGTATCCAGCGAATTTTCGCCGATGCTTTAAAAAGAAATATAGTGCTGAGTATTAATGAAATTCCAATTTTGAAGGGGATTATTGAATCCGATTTCTTGAAGAAGCCAATTGTATTAACTTAAAATTTAAGCTTAACTTTTTTTTCCTTCTTTTCCCATACTTGATTTGCATCCCAAATTTCATCCCTCGTTGCCCAATCTCCAATAATATGTCTCATTATGCCATACTCAACAAAGTACTATCACACCATAAGTCATGGTGCGATAGCACCATCACGTTAAACCGTTAATCCCACCCTCAACAATTTGGTTCGATCAATTTCCTTTAACCCAAATCAAAAACTTTTTTTATACTGGATAATTTCTTTACATAGTTCCAAATTTTGCATAGCCTTGTAGTGTAGTGGCCAAACTGAAGATGCTTTCTGTATCTTCTGGGCGACGCATCGCGGGCCTTGACCCCGCTGACCGAGGTTCGAATCCTCGCAAGGCTATTGTTTCTTCAAATATTTTTTCTATTTTGGATTTTTTACTCGATTTAAGTTGAAATTTGCCTGCTTTAAATTGAATCGTTAAAGAAAAAAAAAACAACTTAAATTATAAGGTTTTTAGCAATTATCCTATATTTATTAGTTAATGAACTATTTCTGAGAAATTAAAACAATGAACTCTCAAAAAAGAAAAGATCTTAACTGGAAAATACTATTATCTCATCATCCTTCTTGTCCCGCTTACGAAAATCATACTTTCAAATTGTTTGGTTTGGAATGGTGCATCGGTTGCTTTATTGGTTTTCCTTCTTTGGCAATGGGCATAATTCTGAGTCATATGTGGATACATCGAAATTATCACACAGAGATCATCGTTTTGAACTTAATCTTTGGAATTATGTTATTTCTATTTCAAATGCTGAGTTTATTTGAAATTTCCGAGAAAAAAGGAGTTAAAATGCTGCAGAAAGGTGCAATAGGAACGGGTTCAGGCTTAATCTTGGTTAGTACTTATTATTTGCTTCCATTTCAAATAATTTTCCGTATAATTATCCTAACTATTTTATTAATTATGGGGGATTTGCCCATAAAGTATCTTCACCTTCAAAAATCCAAAAAAATATGCAATAATTGTCCGAACAAATGGGATAAAGAAAAATGTCCGACGGATTATAGTTTTGCGGACGGTGGTTAAAAAATATCATTTAAATTAAGAAATTAAATCAAAAAATTAAATTTAAATTAAAAGCGCAGAATTATCTCAACCGCGGGCACGTTCTAATATCATCATCATCATAATTCCGAGCAAAACTTGCAGTTCTTCTCGTTCATTTAATTCGGCAAGCTTTTCAACTTTAAATTTGCTTTCGAACATAGAGGGTGTTTTCTTCGCGCACATTAAAGGAGTTTCATCGGCTCTTTTTACAGTATATGAAGGATTAAATACCAACCCTGAACAGCAACCAATTAAAGGAATTCCACTGAATACTCCATCTAAAAAGCGAACCATGACGCTATCTTCCGTTAATGTTAATTCTTGCCCGCCATCTGTGGTGATGATATAATGGGCCCGCCATAGTGATCGCGCTCCTTTTCGTTTTATTGAACCAAATTCTATGTTGTTTGGATCTAAAAAGCTATAATTAGCTGAGAAGTCCAAAATTCTATCGGCCTTAATGCTGAACAGTAAATTTGTTTGATCTTTACTGCTATATACTTTAATATCTTCTTTTAATTTGAACAATTTCTGCTTTATATACCAGATAATGTTCCCATTTGCATCAACTACGGTAAATTTCGCCGTTAATGCAATTTTCTTAAAGTTTATAAAAAGTGGATATTGCATTTTTTTTCATCAATTATTATTTATATTCAATAGTTCCAGTACGGAACGGTCAATAATCCGCCAATATTTTTATTCCATACCAGTTATTAACCATTAACCTATCATCCTAAAAAGCTTGTCTTTAAATTTATCTCTTTAAATTTATGTTCTTTTTTTACTTTTTCTTTCTCTTAAGTTAGGAATCCACATTATTCCCTCAAGAATGAAGAAGAAAGCATAATACCAACCGATCCAAGCCAGAATTGATCCAAATGAAGGAACGGGCCAAAAAAGCGGGGTTGTAACTTCTCCCAGAGCGATAAATGGTGCAAAAAATGTGCTCCAAAAAGTTTTAACCGTCTGATGTTCAATTGGATAACCAGATCCGGAAGAATTAAAGAAAATACCCGTTGCTTGTTTCTGTAATTGATGGAAAATTTCTTCTTCTGTGAATTTAGTTACATTTAGAAGAGTTGCCCCGAAAACTTCTCCAGGTTGATGCATATCGGTACCAGTGATTTGCCCCAAATCATTTTCAATCGCAAATTCCATCGAGATCTCATCATATACGTCTTCATTTATAACTTCCAAATAATCTACACCCCAAGCCAGTAGTTCAGCCCTGGATGGTTGATTTTTGCAGTGTGTCTCGCTCCACGGATAATGATTTACCACAACCAAGCCACCTAATTCGTGAGTATCATGAATAATGGCTTGAATTTCCGTATCGGTAACACTCCAACCTGGCGGTGTTAAATGTTCGTAATTTGTAGCATTTGGCGGTAAAATTAAATTCATATGAATACGGCGGGTAGTCCATTCTGTTCCGATTAATACCTTAATTGAATCATTAAATTGGGTTCGTGCTATGTTTCGGATTTCCTCAATTCCCTTAAAAGTATTATGATCGGTTAAAACCATGGCATTAAATCCCATAGAAAGATGCCACAGCAGATTTTGTTCAGGCGTTAGACTGCCATCACTATATCTGGTGTGAGAATGGCCGTCTAGTACAACATTCCACTGGGTTTGATTATATTTAGGGTGATAAATACTGGTATACGGTTTTCCCGAATTTTCGTCTTTCCAATCTTCAGTTAGATAAACGGGTGATAACCCTCCACCTAAGTTATACAAGAGGCAAGAAATTGCAATTATGATGAAAAACAATAAAAAGCTGATACCCAACCTTTTATAGAGGGTGGTATTCTTCCAAAATTTTCGGGTTGTTCGGGGAACAGATTGATTTGAAGAGGAATTCAAAAGGTATCACCTAATTTTAAGTAAATTATCATTTAATCGTGGGTGGAGTGGGAAATTTTACAGAATTTTGCCATTTTTCTTGAAATTGCTTGTCTTCATTCGAATTTCGAACGGCATCAGGCAATAACTGGGGTATGGCTTCAAAAACAGGATACCAACGATGGCATTGCGGACAGATAATTATAGCATCTTCAATTTCCATGTGATATTTAAATAGATTCAACAACTCTAAATCGGGAAGAATGGCGGAAATTATCTCTTTTGGGGAATTACCAGAGTCTAGATCTTTCATTGCAGCGGATAAATGCTCATTCACTTCAGTGCGTATCATATTTAAGATGTTTTCACCTTCGTCACATGAAACATCATGAACAACTGCCAGTTCTGAAATTTTTGACTGTAATTCGTTCAGATATTCGGTGAGAGGTGTTGGTTTAATTATTAGATCATCATGAATAAGCCATTTTCCTGATGTTTCGTCATGCTCAAAGTGAACTGGGCTGGACATCTCTTTGAAAAGAACATTTCCTTGTGGATAACCTTCGATCAGTTTCTTCAATTGCGCCAACGCTTTTTTCGGTTCATGCCAGCTTAAAATTGTGAGTTCCAGAGGGTATTTCTTATCAATTGGGCATGCTAACAGTTCTAATAACCAGAGTTTCATAATTTCATTTTATAAAAGGTAACCATTTTTATAAAAGGTAACCGTTTAAAGTGCTTATTTACCTAAAGAAGAAGAAAAAGATAGAAGAAGGCAGAAGAAGGTATAATAAGATAGAACAAAAAAATAAAAAAGGTAATGAAAACGTAATTGAAAATTAAAGCTGTTTTAAATCAAATAACTGCGTAATTCATTAATATTACGGTCAATCTTTCGCTGATTAGATCCCATTTTCTTTTCTAAATCATTAGCCAATTTATCATAGGCGGCTTTTGAAGGTAGTTTTCCTTTTCGATATCGGTTGTTCAAATTTCGCAGACTATCCTTCAAAGAAATCTTTTCTGCTTCAAGATAATCCAATTTCTGCACGATATTGGCCACTGCAGAACCTGATTCCAATAATTCCTTTTTGAATGGAATCAGTTCTTCTGATAATGATTTGAGCTTGGCGCTCAATGTCTTTTCTTCTCGAATGTAGGCCTTCTTTTGGATCTTTCTACGGAGAAGATTTTGCTCTAAGGTATCTAATTCTATCATTAAGGCATTTTTCTCTTCATAAAGTGTGACAAATTGCTGTAATTCCTTGATAGGAATTGCGGTAGCACTGATAACTATTTCCTCTTTATGTTCACGCCTTGAAGCTTGCACAATGTAGAGAGCGCTAATAGCCATAAAGACCAGAGTAAAAATAAGTGCACGATCGATCATAAGTGCACCGTTAATCCGGTAGGATACATCGAAAATGGTATGATGGAATGGTGTGATATAACTTTGAGTTGTTTTAAAAACAATACTTCGAGCTGTTTCTACAATTTGTTCGTCTGGGAAATTCATTCTTATAATAGAATTTGCATCCATTAATTCTACCTGCACATTGGAGTGAACGATAAGATAATCACATCGTGTAGGATATAAATCAATAGCAAAATTCTTCTTGCCGAAGTTGTTTGAGTAATAATCTTCAAGTGGGAGGTTGTATGAGATATAATACATCATTTTTTGGCCGTATTGCATGGGTGCTCGATTAGCAATAAAATATACCTTAATATCTATAAACCCATTGGAGTTTGCACTTTCTGCTGGCTCCACACCTTCAATTTCTCCTAAGTCATCGTATACCTTAAAATTGCTGTAGCTGGCGGGAATTTGAAAATTCAATTGCGTTCCGTAATTATTTGAAAAGAATTGCACTTCATGTTTTTCTACGATTTTTATGTATCCCCAAGGATTAACTGAAATCGTTCGTTCAACATTATTTAATTGGAATATTTTAGTTTCAGAATCAACGAAGGAGATGCTGTTGGAAATATCGGCAAATGCTGAAGCTGATCCTGGGAAAAAGCGATGTACTGTAGGTAAATCATCAAGTGGACCAACATAGTTTGTAGGATCAGTGATTTGAACATTTTGAGCAGATTCAGCAACATGAATCTCAGATGTATAATAGTTAATTGGAAATGGAGATCTAGGTACTAATTGAGTAAACACAACCCATCGATCCATTACTGATTGAAAATTAATAAAACCCTTTAATGCAACTACCACGTTAATTTTTTTTTCAGAAAAGGGCAATAAAGGCTCGTTAAGAAGGATTTCCATAATTGAGGTTTGGTTAAATTTCAAATTGGATAGTTGACAAGATAACGGTCCCATTGTTTCATCATATGATTGGAAGAATATGATTTCTTCTGCTTCTTGATCCGTTAATCCTACTAACACTGAGAAATGACTATTGGGACCATCATTTACGAAAAGATACGAATCTTTATACACGATATATCCACTTTCATTAACTTCGATAACCCTGGTAAAATTTCGAATATATATATTTGAATCCACTTCAGTGGTAGAACTTGAAGATGGTTTGGTGTTTTGTGCAATTGGAGTTTGATTTCCTCCTTTCCACCCTTGTACTAAAAAGGGAGTCAAGAAAAGCATCAAGATTCCAGTGAATATTATAAATTTGACAACAGATTTTTGTCGTGACATGTTAAGTATACCTTTTAATTTCTGCGGTTTATAATCTATGAAGGTTAATTCACAAATTTAAATAAAAGAGATGGTTCAATTTTTTTTTCTAATTCTGCTTCACGATGAGGAAGATCTAGTTGTTCAAGGAATCAAATCATAAGTTTTTTTTTACTGTTCCCATTAACAAATTTATAATGGCTAAGAAATCGACTCGAAGTTCCCGGAGTAAAAGACGCTCAAGTGATGCGCCAATGCCTCAAGGGGGCGCTGGACTTATCCGATTTTATCAAGATGCTTCTAATGGTATCAAGTTCTCCCCCGTTACTACTTTAGTTTTAGCGGGAGTTCTGATTGTGGTGGTTATTTTAGCACATGTGGGCATCTTCAATTGGCTGCTTTAAACCTATTATTTTGGAATAACGCCTGGAATTTAAAATAAATTCCGTTTTTTTTCCGGGTTTTGTAGGTTTTTTTCTCCAGAGGTGATGCAAGGATTATGGAGATTCGAGAATTTCAATTACTCATGAAGCAATTATATGGAAAATTTGATTCTCAACGCAAAGTCTATCGTACCGCGCTATGGTTGGGTGAAGAAGTAGGAGAATTGATGGCAGAACTTAAAAAAAGCCCAACAACGCAGAATAAAGATGCAATTGGAGAAGAAATGGCTGATATATTAGCATGGGTGGCATCTTTGGCAAATATATTAGATATTGATTTAGAATCCGCAATTCATCAAAAATATCCTGGTTTCTGTATTAAATGCGGGAGAAATCCTTGCGAATGTAATAATGATCTTTAACTGGATCTTATAATACAGAATATTAAATTTTACAAATTAGAATATTATATATCATGCGCTTATTCTCATTTCATAAAGGAATTAGAAGAATTAATATTAATCGAAAAGATTTAGCAATTCCTGATGATGGTTTATGGTGGCAAGTAGTCGAACAATATATTCCAGAATGGAAAGAAACCCTTGGTATCGATGGATTATGGTTACCTCCAGCTCAAAAAACCCCCTATGGAGATACTTCGACTTATGGATATGAACCATATGATTATTATGACTTGGGGGAATTTCTCCAAAAAGAACGTGTGAGAACGCGCTATGGTAATCGAACCACTTTGGAATCATTAATTCAAACAGCAAACAACTATGGAATTGGAGCGGTAGCCGATATTGTAATTAACCATAATAATGGGGGTGAATTGGAAGACAACCCTTATGTAGGAGAACCCACATATACAAATTTTATGCAGGTAGCTAGCGGTCGCTTCCCCCGAAACTTTACTCATTTTTATCCATGTCTCTATGGTCAACACGACAATTTAGCTTGGGGAAATTTACCAGATCTCTGTCATTTTCATCCATATGTACATGATGAGTTATTATCTTATGGAAAGTGGCTTCGAGACGAAATTGGATATGATGGGTGGCGGTTTGATGTTGCCTATGGAGTAGCACCTTCCATGATAATAGATTGGGCATTAGAAGTAGGGGGCTATTCCGTCTCCGAATTTTGGAATGGAGTGCGTATCGGTACTATAGAATGGAAGAAAGAACCAATCCATTTGATTTTTGCTTTTAACACGAAACTTGGCGGAAATCGAGAGGATCCCGGTTTACACTCGGGGATTTCTTTCACGGGAAATGACTTACCTGATGAAATATATTATGCTATTCTTGACAATCAAACCGAATCCGGATATTTAAAACGGGTTGAAAATATTTTTCGATATTCGTGGAATGGAGAATCTTGGGAAAATAGAGGGATGATCGATCACTCTTGATTTGTTACCAATCCTTACATGGGTTTTATAGAATTTCAGATTCCTTTAGCGGATCTTGGGTTGAATGATTCAGCGACCCACCAAGAATTTCAAATGCTGGTTTACTCCAGTACTGAAGGATGCTATGGTGCTATGGATAGTTCCCCTCAAAGTGATTTGGTGGATCCCAGCGGAGAGAGTTTTACTTGGCTCACCATGCCTGACAAATTATGTTTAGATACTTACCAATCTCCAAATGCCGCTGCTGATACGACCGAAAAATCGAAAATTCCAGGATATTCTTATTTTACACTAACCTTAGTTATTTTGCTTGGATGTGCAGTTTCTTTTCTTAAATTGAAAAATGAAAGAAATTGGCTACACTTTTAATTTTTTTTTACATACATTTTCAAAGTGTGGGAAATCTATTTATAAGAATAACCCCAACAAAAATATATGGAATTTACGATTACCAATCTTTTTAGCAATGAAACTCTGCCAGGCAGCAATTTTCAAGGTGGTCACGGTCAATCATTTCACATTAAGGTTTCAGATTCCTTATGTATTGATGAAAATAAGGAAATCGCTTTTCTTTTTGATGTGGGTGCATCCAGTAAAAAATTGCTTCACAATATGCATGAATTAGGAATTTCTCCATTTTCAACTCACACAATTTTGTTATCACACGGACATTATGACCATACCGATGCACTTCCAGGATTCTTATCCCAATTTGCCGGAGATTCTAAAATAAAAATAATCTGCCATCCAGCCGCTTTAGAAAAAAGGTTTTTTAAGTTGGCATTTTTCAAACTGAATTTAGGATTTCCACGGATGAAAGAAAGTTTGCTAAATCGTATCGAATTTAACTTTTTAGATAAGCCGTTTGAAGTATTTCCAAACTTGTGGTTTTCAGGAGAAATTGAAGATCGACCTTATATTACTGGCGTTGAACCCAAAGTTTTTCATTCTGTACTCTCTGATACGAAAAATAAGGCAAAAAAAATCACTGAAGTAGATCCCGTTAGAGATGATGCATCGCTCTACCTTTTAGCCCAAAAAGGTATAGTAATTCTTGCCGGCTGTGGACATGCGGGAATTTTGAATATCGCACGGCATGCCAAAAGACTATTGAATGTTCCCATACATGCGATAATTGGGGGCAGCCATATGGTTAGGTATAGTACTGAAGAAGTTGAAGAAGTTGCTTCTATTCTTAAAAAAGAATTTGGAAATCCCATATTATATCTCAATCACTGCACAAATCATTTACCTTTACCTCTGCGGAATCCTACTCTAATTTTCAAAATTCTTAAAGAAAATCTCGGTGAAGAAAAAGTTTTACCATGCTATGTGGGAAGTAAATTTAAATTTTCATCAAGGGAGAGAAAAGAATAAAAATTGGATATTTATAGTAAAAAAGATGAAAGTGAAAAAAATCTTCTAAAAAATCAAGCTTGATTTGCTTTAGCAATTGCTTTCTCTTCGGCTTTAATTTGTTTTTCCAGAGCTTTGATATTATTCTTTTGCTCTTTAATTAAACTTTTTAGTTCCTTTAATATGTTTTTCTCGTTTGATTCATTTTCTTTGATTTGAGATTTACGAGCGCTTTCATATTCCTTCAAAGCCAGCTTGTGAGCTCCTTTTGTGGTATTGAATTCTTCCTTGGCTTTATTTAATGCATCGATCGCCTTGTCCAACGTTTCCTTTTTTGCAGTAAGTTCACTTTCGAGAGCTTTAACTTTCTTGCCATGCTCCGATTCGATTTGTTCTAGTTTACTTTTGCCACTATTCGCAGCTTCTTCCCGCTTTGTTTCGTATTCGGCGGTCAGTTCGGCTATTTTGTCTTCGATTTTCTTTATTTCAGTTTTAAAATTTTCGATATTTTCTTGACTCATTTTATCTCAACCCTTCCCATAAAAAAAATTAAGGAAATTGATTTTCTATTAGTTGAATCACCTAATAATGTTTTTGAATTTAGAAAAATATTATGAAAATCACTTAAATGTTTTTTTTTGAAAATTCCGTCTTTTTCCTTCTTATCGTTTAGCCACTTCTGGCTAAAAATCTCAACTCTCACGCCGAATTTCTGAGTTGAATCATGCTTCAGATAGTATAAATTTTTCATTTTTTGCTCTTTTTTTTATTTTCATTCCTATTTTGAAGGAATTTATCCAAGCCCACCGCCTGACCCCGCTTAACCAGTTGATGGAAAAGATACTTACGCTTCGGGTGAAATCCCTTCGGATCGCTCCTATGAATACCCAGAGGTAACGGTCGGCCATTCCTTCCCCCAATATAACGATTTCCTGTTTTTTTACGGCGATTATGACGCTTCGTGGGTGATACTGGAATCGGAACGCGAATGGTGCGGAGGTTGAGAAATGGGTGTTGTTCCAGCGAGTAGTAATGATATCGATCTGAAATCGACATGCAAACGTGAATGCCGGCTAAATGCGCCACTAAGGATCCCCCGCTGGGTCGATATCGCGATTGCGTATGTAGCGGACCCGTCATGACCATGTAGGTATGCGAATTTCGCACTGAATGAAGCGCAGAAACTATTTTCTGCACATCTTGGAATATTTTGCGTGGGTCTTCGGTTTGGGGATCCTGCAGCATGTTCTCAAAATCGCCGAAAAAGTAGTTGGCCAGGACCAGTCGCAGAGTTTGAGGTGTTTGAGGTGGGGGAAGAACCATCAATTGCTCTTGACAAGCACCCACCAAAGAAGGCCAGGTAAATGAACGCAGAAGCATGATCTTATTCAACACCATCATGGGATTATGTCCGCAGGCGCGGGCTTGCTGGCTGACAAAATAGGGATCGAATCGGTTTAAGGTATCTATAAAGTAAATTTCCAGCCCCTCATCAGTGGCGTAGCGCTGCATGTATTCGTGGTAAGTGTTCACCGCCAGCATGAGTAGAAAAGGGGTGGCATAATTGCGGGGAAAAGAAAAGAGGTGGAATAATTCGGGGCGGATGCCGCCTTTGAGCAGTTCATTTAAGGGCTTGGGTGTGACGGGCAAGAGGATCTGCTGTTGCAAATGCTGCCAGTAATGCATTCCCGATCGATAGCGTCGGAGTTCTGGGTCTTCTTTTGCCCATTGCTCTCGAATCGCTCTCTGAACCGGCGTAACGAGGCCGAATGAAGAAGCCTTTCCACCCCCAAAATCTTCGTTATTATCGGCTTTAAAATGCAATTTCCGAATATTGTCGTATTCCATCGGCACTTACTATATTGAAATCGAAGGTTAAAAGCCCGTGGGAGGGAAGAATTAGTTAATCAATCCGGTAAAAATCGGCTAGCATGGCTAGCCGCTAAGATGAATTGTTTTATTTGTGGAAGCCGAATAATTGAATAACTCATGTAATTTCTCCAGATTTTACAAATTCTCAGTTAAATGCCTCTATACAACGAACCTAAATTTTCCAATAACATCCCTTGAAAATATAACAAAATTCGGAAAAAAGTATAAAAAAAATGCCATTGAACAACTTCAAAGCAAATTATTCATGCATTTAAACCAAAAGGGGTGTCAAAAGTCCCATTCCGCCGCCGATCCGCACGAAAACCACCAAAAACATCGTAGCCGTCAGCGACATTACCGTAATCAATGTATTAATGGATGGTCCTGCCGTGTCTTTGAACGGATCGCCAACAGTATCTCCAGTAATACTGGCTGCATGAGCTAAGGTTCCTTTTCCGCCTAAATGTCCGTCCTCTATGTATTTCTTAGCGTTATCCCATGTACCGCCCGAATTTGATAATAATAATGCGAAGGTAAGGCCGATAAGAATTGTTGAAGCCAAGAAAGCGCCAAGACCTTGAATTCCGAAGAGTATTCCGATCAACAATGGAGATCCAATTGCCAAAATAATTGGAACAGTGAGTTCCTTTAATGAACCTTTAGTGGCAATGTCGATGCATCTTTCGAAGTCGGCTGGTTCTTCGCCAGTGAGGATTTTCGGATTTTCTTCAAATTGTCTTCGAATTTCTTTGACCATAATTTGAGCGTTTCTATCGACTCCGAAGATAAGGACTGCGGAGTAAACAGATGGAACTGCAATACCCAAGATGGCGCAAATCATGATAACTGGGTTCATCAAATCCAATTGATAAATGCCGTTGGTGTCAAAGAAGTTTAAGTTGATTCCGTATGAAGAAGCCACATTCTTAGCATCTTCCATGAAGGAGTAAAGTAAAGCCAATACGGTTAAAGCGGCAGCACCGATAGCGAATCCTTTGGTGATGGCTTTGGCTGTGTTGCCTGCGGAGTCTAATCGGTCGCACAATTGAATAACTTCTTCATCAAGTCCACCTTGCTCGGCGATACCTCGAGCGTTGTCAACGATTGGGCCGTAGGCATCATTAGCGACAATGGTTCCCACAATAGCGAGCATACCAGTGGAGGCGTTCGCCACACCAACTAATCCATCTAATGCATAAGCGATTCCCATAGCTATTGCAATTCCAATTACTGGAGGGGCGATGCTCATCAATCCATATGAAAATCCAGTTAAAATATTCAAAGCATGGCCTTGTTGAGAAGATTCTGCAGTGGCACGAGTTGGTCGTTTTTCGTCGTTAGTGAAGTAATCAGTGGTGAAACCGATAACTAATCCGGCTAACACACCGAACACACCTGCACCCCAGTTTGCCCATAATCTGCCTGGCATTGCAGTATCTAACGGAATTCCTAAGGTCATAAAGAAGGTGAACAATGCACTAATTCCAATAAATAGGATAGTGGCTATGTATGTTCCCATGTTTAAGGCTTTTCCTGGGCTGTTTTTTACCATTTTGCTGATCAAAAAGATACCCATAATGGATGCGAACAAACCAGCAGCGCTGATAACCAATGGGAAGGATGTAATTGTTGTTGTGTTTGGGTCCATCATGTCTTTTCCTGCATTGACCATTTCAGAGAATGCTAAAAGCATAGCACCTAAAATGGAAGCGACATAGGAGTCAAATAAGTCTGCACCCATACCAGCAATATCACCCACGTTATCACCTACGTTGTCTGCAACAGCAGCTGGGTTTCGAGGATCGTCTTCTGGTAATGAATATTCTATTTTTCCTACAAGGTCGGCTGCAACATCAGCGGTTTTTGTGTAAATTCCTCCACCAGCTTTAGCAAATAATGCAATTGAGGAAGCCCCAAATGAGAATCCTAAGATGTATTTCGGTTCACCAGAGAAGAAGTATAAAGCCCAGACACCACCTAAAGCGGCACCTGTCACGATTAAGCCCATTACAGCGCCTCCAAAGAATGAGACGTTGAATGCAGGGGATAATCCCTTAGTAGCGGCTTGAGCGGTTTTTGCATTAGCATCAACTCCGACACGCATTCCGAGCCATCCTGCCCATCCAGAGGCAAGAGAACCGAGAATGTATGAAATGACCATTAAATACCATGGCACAGCTTCAGTAGATGCTCCGATTCCATATGCCAGACCGATAACAAGAGCAAAAACTCCGACAAAAATTGCCAATGCACTATATTGGCGCTTAATGAACGCACCAGCGCCGTCTCTGATATATCCTTGAACGGTCACCATGGCTTCATTGCCTGGGTCTGCATCATCTACTTTTTTTTTTAGTAGGAATGCTACCACAAAACTGACAATAGCTGCCGCTAAAACCAACCAGAGCGTCCATATTTGAATCACAATTCCTTGAATCATTTTAACTTACTTCCTTTGTATTCCTTTTTTTTATTTTTCTTACCAAAAAAATACGGCGATGAGCAAAAATTACCCAACTTTTTACCAAGGTAACAAAAATAAAAATATGGTTAAGGAATGTGTTAGAGAGAGAAGAAAGCATAAAAAATCTTATGATTTTCGAAATCAATCTATCTACTCAAAAAAGTGGGAAGATTTTCCCAATATTTGTCAACAACACAATTTTATCAGAGAAGGGGAGATCTTAAAGGGATGTAATACTAAGAGATCTGTAAGAGAGCAAATTAAAGAGGGTAAAATAAGGTGGAAAATGTAAAAACGGGAGAGAAATCGGCATATCGTCGCAATTTAAGGGCAGCAAATATGGAAGAAAGCCGACATCCAGAACAAGCAGTTAAATATCTTAAAAAATGCGTGGAAATATTGGAAAATGAGCCGAAACTCAGTCCATTCCAGCAACGTGATTTTGATGTTCTTGTTCGGAGAATCATTCATATTGAAAATAGACTGAAAAAATCTCAACCATCAAAAATCTCGGTTCAGAAATCGACCCGAACAGCAAATACTCCAGAGAATGAAAATGGGACGGAGTTGGTTCAATCAGAAAATCTGCAACCGGACCAAGTTTTAGAGCAAACTCTGATTGAAGATAATCAATCGAATGACTCAATTTTAGAAACTAATTCAATTTCAGAATCAGCTTTCAACC
>CAYRPF010000008.1:25650-50391 GCA_964426185.1 uncultured archaeon
TAGATTCAATTTCCGACTCAATGGTAGAATCAACTTCTCACTCGACGTTAGCATCAGAATTTAGTTCTCTTGAAGATTCAAATTTATTTTCCTTTCCGAAAATTTCACCCCTTCCAGATATCGTTGACGAAGTATACCATGCGCTACTTAAAGATCAATCTCTTGAGTACGATGATTATTTGACCTTGTTTGAATCGGTTAACGATCTTTATCCAGATCCAATACCCTCCCTAATTCAGCAAGATAGTGAGGTGGCTTTTTACATTGGGGATACTCATGGAGCCATCAAAGATACACAGAACATAATCAGGTATTTTGACCGACTACTCTCTCGAGAGAATACAAAGCGTATTAAAATAATCTTTTTAGGTGATTATGTGGATCGAAATCCGAATGATTTGGAGAATCTTTCATTGATTGTAGCATTTTGGTTGCGATTTCCAGAAAATGTGGTTATACTCCGCGGAAATCATGAAGATATGAAGATTAACCAATTTTACGGCTTTTTGCAAAACCTGCAAGATACCTTTCCCATTGAAGACTGGGTCAAAAACCTCTATCAAGAGATTCTCACCTTCTTTATGAAACTTCCAATTATCCACATAAATAACCTTATTCCCGCTTCAGATTCTGCAGAATCTTCTCCGATTCGTATTTTTGCAGTTCATGCAGGTATTCCCTTAGATCCAGCTAATCCCAAAAAACCCCTCTCATTAGACCAAGTGGTAAGTGAAATCAACCCTCAAGTTTCCACCTATGAACAATTTGATACTTACATGAATTGGCTGTTGTGGGCTGATCCAAAGGAAGAAGTGGAAGAAATTGCGTTATTACCCGATATCGGCCGTAATCAATTTGGACAGAAACCATTTGATCGATTTATGTTGCATAACAATCTTCAATTTATGGTTCGAGCTCATGAAGTTTTGCCCGAAGGGTTTAAATACTTTTTCAATCAACGTTTGATCAGCCTATTCAGCGCTTCCACCTATAAAAATCGCAGTATAGGGAAAGCAGCCTTCTTACGGCTTGAAGTGGGTAAATCTCCAGTGTTGTTGAGTACCGACATTGATATGCTGGAAATGGATTTAGAATATTGGAAATAAATTTAGAATATTGGAAATGAAATCTCATGGGATCATCAAATTTAGCAAAATACAATCAAGATTTGATTGATACACTCTCTCGATTGCAGAATATGCAAGGTTTATCGGGCGACCTTAATGATAAATTAGATTATTTTATCACCTGGTTTAAAATCCGCCATATATGTCTGCAGATCGGAAAAATTGATGCAGAAGAAAAAGAGTCTGGATCTATTGTCTCTAAGCTAGAGGGACGCACCACCCATCTTAAACTTTTAGCGCAATTCAAAAGAGAAATTCAACCAAAATTGATAAAATTTACATCAAATCTCAAGAATCTTCCATTTTCTGACCGAATTTTACTGTTTACAGAACGTATGCGTCGTTATATCGAGCAAAGTCAGTATTTTATCAAAGATCTCCCCTCAGAAGCAATGCATGTCTATGAAAATATTTGGTTCTTTCTTCAACTCTTCCGCTTTGCCCTAGATCAAAAGCTTATTCATAACCAGATGGCGATATTAAGAAAAAACATGGCATTATTAAAACAAACCTTTGAAATTGAAGCAGGATCTCCCGATTTAGTGGAACAGCAAACTTCATTATCTTCAGAACTACGAAATTCATTAAAGGCTTCTTCCTCACCATCTTTAATAGCGTCAGATTCTTCAGTAAAAACTAATGCTGGACAAAACATTTCTTCCCCATCTTCCGAAACTCCCATCATGAATAGCGAAATATCGCTTCCTGAATCATCCGAAGAAGAAGAGATCAGTTTGGAAGAACCCCGAATTCATACGATTCCCTCAGTGGAAGTGAAAACAATTGAGTCACACCGGTATATTTCGGTTTTTCCCTTTCATCGTTGGTTTCCCCCGCAAAGCGTAACTGAATACTGGAGATATCGATTTTGCATTAATTGTGGAATGCGCTTAAATCTTGCCTCTCAAGCATGTTCTAATTGTGGGCAACTTAGATAAATGAAATATATTCATGAAGATCATTACGTGATGCTAAGAAATGGAGTAGGTTTTTTTTTTTAAAGTAGATTGTTTTATGTAAAATGAAGTGTGCAAAGATATTGGCGATTTTTACGGGAATAAGAAGGTGAAGAAATGGATCTAACAATGGTGCAATTTAATACTTTGTTCAAGCAAAAAATGCAGGAAGCAAAAATTATAGAAAAGACCCATCCTCGCGATGCTGAGAAATTATGGTTTCAACTAACGCTATTTATGATTAATTTCGCAAAATCATCTAACTGTCCCCGAAAACTACGTAAGCAGCTGATTTTCCAAGCGGATACTATTGTGAAAAAAATCAAACTCATTCGAGCTGGGGTAATAAAATCAGTGGTTGATAGTAATTTTTCCAGAGAAGAATTAGATCAATTGGTAGCGTCATTGAATTCAACTCCTGCTCAAGTAACCCACACAACATCAAATTCTGAAATATTTCATCAAGATTCGGAGGCCGACCTTATTCACCCTCAGATTAATGAAGATGAATCGGTTATTTTTTCTCAATTACAGGCGTTTCCGGATGTTCCCAAAGAATTGATGAATGCCCATCCTAACGACCTTTCCGCGGGGAATACTACCGAGAATACTACCAGGAATATCATTGGAAGTGCGATGGAAAATACGATGGAAAATGCAACTGAAAATCTTACGGGAAACATAACAGGAAATATTCCGGGAAATACGGCGGCAAACACACATAATAATTTTACAAAGGAACCTTCAGAAATTAAGCCTACCAATGTTCAAAATCCCTTCTTTTTACCACCTTCTTATAACCCGAAGACTAAACTTTTTAATGGAACAAATAAAGGCATAGAAAAAGCTGATTTAGCCAAATTGTCTACATTGGAGGAAGAGTTGAAGAAAATGCCCGATATTATGAAAGAAGTTTCTCCCACTCCCTTTTCCAATGCATCTATCATAACTCCGGGTGCAGTTCCTTCTAATACTCCAATTTTAAATCAGTTTAAGCAACCACCCACTACTTTGGATATTACCAAAACGGAAGTGGAAGATAACGCTTCCGAAATCGAACCTGCTCGAAATTTATCTACTGCAAGTTCGTCAAAAAACTATTGTAGGACTCAAAAGGCACCGAAAATTGCCGGATTTCAAAATATCAATCTGAAAAATTCAGAAGAAAATGTAAAAAACGTCGTGGATCCTTTTGGACCTCAAGGACTAGTTTCAGATCCCCATTTTAGTCAATCAGACTTCGATTCTAGGCAACACTTTGATAAGAAGGATGAAAATAATTTAGATTCTTCTATGGAACAGTTTTGTTTTGCTTGTGGGGGTAAGTTAACTCGTGGTAACTCCATTTGTCCTCACTGTGGAACGGAAAATTTGTAAAAAAATCGATAAAAAATTAAAATTCCATGTATCTGAAAATTTTTTTGTTATTGATACCTAATTTTTTTCATTATGAATATTTTAGTGACTGGTGGAGCAGGTTTCATTGGTTCCCATCTTGTGGATGCACTCTGTAATCAAGGGCATAAATGTATAGTGGTAGATTCTCTGATAGATGGTTATGTTTCCAATATTCAACCTCAAATTGATGCCAAACTATGTAAATTTTATCAAAAAGACATTCGAGATGAAAAATTCATGATGGAGGATTTACCTCCAGTCGATTTTGTTTATCATTTCGCTGCCGATCCAGATGTGAGAACCAGCGTTCCAAATCCTATGAGTTCATATGACCACAACATGAACGGAACGATGATGATTCTTGAATATATGCGGAAGCATAACATTCTGAAAATGATTTTTGCAAGTTCTGGTGGAACTGTTTACGGAGAAGTTGAAAAATTCCCGATCACAGAAGAAACTCCATTTAAACCTATTAGTCCTTACGGAGCTTCTAAGGCTGCCGCTGAAATGTATCTCTCCGCTTACGCGCATTCATACAATTTAAAAATCGCTTCAGTTCGTTTTGCCAATATCTTTGGAGAGCGCTCACACCACGGGGTGGGATGGGATTTTTATCATCACCTAAAGGAGAATCCAAAGGAATTAACAATTTTAGGGGATGGAACGCAGCAGAAATCTTATTTACATGTAGCTGATACCATAAAAGGTATTTTATTGGTGGCAGAACATTTGACTCTCCAGAATTCACCATATGATGCCTTCAATATTGGCTCTGAATCTTGGTATACTGTGAATGAAATCGCGGCTTTGTATGAAAAAGAAATGAATTTGCATGCAGTAAATCATGTATATACGGGAGGTTCAAGAGGTTGGGTCGGTGATGTGGCTAAAACTTTGCTTTCAATTGAAAAATTAAAGAAATTGGGCTTTACCGAGCAAGTTTCCTTTCAAGAAGGCGTCCACCGTTATGTGACATGGATGGAATCCTTGGATAATTCGCCTTGATATAGCTGAAAATGGTTGCTCTTCTCCCGTTCTATTTTTAGAAGTTTTTCCATAAATATACTATTCTGATAGGCGAAAATAGTGACCAATTTGCCAATCCAATTCATAATATACAGTTATAATTTCTTCATATGGTAAAATAAAATTCATTTTTATTGAATTCGTTTAGGATTAGAAAAGAAAAATGGGAAAAAATGCCTGGGTTAATTTTAGATAATTTATGTAAGTTGTTCAATACCTTTGGCGGTTACTAAAAAAGTATGCTCGTATTGGCTTACATAAACCCCTTTTTGCTCCCGTAGGACGTAATGTTGATAAAGTTTGCCGGTATTTGTCAATTCTCGGATGGCAAACTGACCAGTGCGAAACTCCTGTCTTAATTCTCGGGAACTAAATGGAAGGGTTTTCTTCTTGTTTCCAATCCACCCCATCACCTTTCGGGTGATTTTACCCCGAAATGGAACACGATCAGCAGAAAGATTATATTCATAAATATAACAATATGGAGATCGGCTGATGTTTCCCGTACCGGTGCTTGCAAAACATTCTAAAGCGAAAACATCTCCTTCTTCAAAAGTAATTCCGGAAGGCGCCGCTACATTGGGAATTTCCTTTCCTCCGTGAACCTGCCATTTTTCAATAGAATGTCCACTTAATTCGGGAATCGGGTTATAGCCAAAGCCTTTAATGATTTTTTGGGTTTCTTTTCCTATTTCATTGGCTTTGACTCCAGGCTTAATCATAGAAAGACCCTTTTTTACAGCGGTTTCCACTGCTAAAACTAAGTTTTCAGTAATCGGGTCATTATTGAAAGATACTGTAAATGCGCCATCGGCACAATACCCCTCCACCGCAACGCCAATATCAATTTTCACAACATCTCCATCTTGGATCACATGTTCATCATCTGGTGGGCTGGTATAATGGGCGGCAACCTCATTAACACATACATTAGTCGGAAATCCGATTTCTCCACCCAATTCAATTATTTTCTCTTCTACTGCTTCACAAATATCGAGATATTTTGCACCAACTTTTACTTGTGGGCGGATGAATTCAACTACTTTTCTATGAATTTCTCCTGCTTTTCGAAAAGATTCAAGCCGGAGTTGTTTTTCATTTTCTTCTTCTTGCTTGGCTTTTTCTTCTTCACTGAGTTCTGGAGAAGGGGTAGATTCATCTTCAGAAGGTTGATTTTCTTCAGGTTTTGGTGAATTTATTTTTTCACTTTCCTCTTTAGGAGAAGTTTTCGTTGGTTCTGGGGAAGTCGCCTTTGCTGACGACTTTTTAGGTGTTTTTTTCGCCATGTAAAATCACTTGGTGTATGAATAAAAAAAAATGCCATTTCCCTTTAATTTTTCCCTCATTTTAAGAAGTGTTATCAAAAAATGATACTTAAAGTAGTTTTTTTTTGCTAAAATATGGCAGAGTGCGAAGATCTTTAATAATTTCATCGGTAATTTCTTTTAGACTTTTGGTAGCATCGACAATTACGTGGTTTTTATCCAGATTTTGCTGTGCAATTTCCAAAAAGAGTATTCTTATTTTTTGCTGAAAGCTGAGTGTTTCAAATTTCTCCATTTCTACATCGCTAACATTATTATGTTGCTTCCGTCGAGCTAGACTGTCTTGAGCTTCAATATCCAGCAAATATATTCGATCGGGGATCAAGCTAAACTTATTCAAATTTTGAATCCAATCAAAGGTCAGACCAGCCTCACTACCTTGAATTGTTTGATATACCAGTGAAGAATCGATATAACGGTCAGAGATCACAATTTTACCATCATTTAAGGCCGGTAGTATCTCATTAAATCCATGTTCCAAACGGTCTGCGGCAAAAAGTAAAGCATCAACAGCAGGATGGATTGTATTATCTTGTAAATTATTACGAATAATCCGACCAATTTGCCCTTGTGATGGTTCTGCAGTTTGAACTACTGTGATATCATGCTTTTCAAAGAAGGAACACAAGTTTTGAGCTACGGTTGTCTTTCCACTTCCATCAATTCCTTCTAAAACCAGAAAAAATCCCGTCCAAGGTGCTTTTCTCATACTCAGCTAGGATTTTAGTGGGATACCTTTAAATTATTTTGAAAAATTTCCTTATGATCAAAATTAAAACAAATTTCAAATTTGGGCCAAAAAATAAGTCTAAAAATTACCAATTTTCAACGATTAAGAAGATTTCATCCTTATTCGATTTCAATAGCTTAAGATTTAAAGGTACTGGGTTCGAACTTAATAATATATTATGGTGAAAGGTACTGCTAAAGTTTTGACCTGGAAAAATATCATCAAATTAATTATACTAACTTCTTTGGTTGTGGGCGTTTACATGTTTAACACGACCCTTATTGCGTTACTCACAGATCCAACTGCTGGAGAACTAGAACGCTCTCAAAATGAGAATGAGATCCAACCTTGGGATGATGTTACTAAAGTAGAGTTAACATTTGATCCAAGTGCCTATATTGAGGCTCTTTTAAATTCGGATCTATTAAATAATATGTCTCTTGAAGAACAGCTAGAATTGATGGAAAATATGTTCGGTGATGGCATTGAAGATTATCTTGCTCAATCTGAATTGACTCCGAATGAGTTCTTTGACACATATGATGATGAATTAGCAACTTTGCTTGATAGCTTAGCTGGGGATAGTTTTTCTGGAGATTTACTCGATCAATTTAATGATCCTGCTTTAGTTGCAGTCCTTATCGCCAAACCTATGTTCTTTGCTGCAGGAAATAATCCAGCAAATCCTTGGAATGATCAGCAAGATACTCTCTTTAAAGCAAAGGCGTTTGATCAATACGATTTGGTGAACTTTGATTGGACAGAAGGAAGTATTGGTGGTTCAGGGACCTTAATTCCAGATCCAGATAGTTCAGATCAGAAATTTCATCTCAAAGTCCCAGTTGTTATTACTGATCAAACAGTAACTACTCTATTTACCAATTCTCCCCATCCTCGTATACTTCAAGACTCTTTACAAGTATCTCCTATTTCTCCAACTTCTGATCCCAGTTTGAAGAGTCAATCCTATTTAGGAGGTGCTTGGGCAGAATCTTCTTTTTCTTTGCAAGATATGACTCAAATGACCAACTTTTCTTATGATTTACTCTACAATGATAATGATTATCCATCAGCTAGCTATTACAACGGGTTAAATTTAGAAATGACGGATTATACCGCATTAGATACTGAGGTAGAGGGTTGTTTAACCGGACCATTTGACGGGACAAATACTATCACTTGGACTCAATACCGGGCAACTCATCCCAATTTTGCCTCCGTTGCATCACAGTTAGAATCATATATAGGATTTACTTCAGCCACAACAACTTACCAAAAAATGCAAGCCATTACCGATTTTGTAGGGGCTAATTTTGTATACAATCCTCTGGGAGATGCCCGGCCACCTGAAGGAGAAGATCCGTTAGAATGGTTCTGTCAAAGCGGTGAATCTCAATATCCCTTTGAATTCAGTTCGTTAACAGTTGCGCTTGCTCGCTTAAAGGGTATCAGTGCTAGATATGTAACTGGCTATAAATATAATGATCTATTATCCGAAAGTTTAGGAATTAGTTCGTTTTATGATTCCACCGATGGAATGACGTATTATCCCTATTTGGTTGGTAATATATATACTTGGGTTGAAGCTTTTATTCCCACTTCAGATACGACTGGTGATTGGGTTCCATTTGATAATCATTTCACCGCCACTCCTCAAATTCCCCAGAGTCCTGATGATGTTCAGTTTATTTTAACATATAATGATGGTGGTTTTTACCCAGACATAGCAGGTTATGAAAGAGTAGATGATTTCGGTGCGAATCAATCTGTTGATATTACTCTTACTTATAAGTTTAATGACGATCCGATGGGTTCACAATTAATTAACCTCTATGATGTTACCTACGATCAGCCCTTAGATTTCGGTTACACCGATGCAAATGGCCAGATTACCTTCAGTTTGGATTTAAATCAATTAACTGTAGGACCGCACACGTTAAATATTACTACGGAATACTACGGCGTGCCGATATTTAATATAACTGTAGTTAATGTCTTAGGAGAAGTAGAGATATACAGTAATGTTTCAAATAGTATTATAGTTTCTGGACCGAATACTCCGCAAACTCAAGGAATAAGCGGTTATGCATATGATCCAGTAACTCATAGAAATGTTGCCAACGCTGAACTTAATTTCACTGGGGTTAAATTAGCTACCATTAATGAACCTATACCACAAAGCTTTGATGTTTCACCAAATAGTGTGGTAACTGGAAGTTCAGGAACATTTTCTACTTCTGTATCTATTCCTGGATTTATTTCTGCCGATTGGGGCAGTCAGTATGAGATTTTCACCAATTTTCTGGGTGTTTTTGATATATCAGCTGATATTGCCAAATTTTCTCCTGCATTTCAGACCTACTTCTCATCATTTCCAACACGACTTCCTGCTCACCTTGCTGCGGGTTATACTGATTCTAAAAATGAAACTTTCTTAATGTATAACGATAATTACTATGAATATCATTTCTACTTAAATACTACGCGATATTCTCATAATTCTTCAACACCGACATATCAAGACTCATTAATTTATGGTAGCCGTTCTAATTTAGTATTGAACTTCTCAGCGTCATTGTGGCAAGGCTATAATTATTCTTCGGGAGCTACAATTCAAATTTTCGATGAATCTGAAGGAAATCGGCTTGTCACTTCATTTACAACAAATTCTTTTGGATATGGATCCATACTTCATGATATTAGTTCAGATGCTGCAACAGATTGGACTGCTGGACCACATCTATTGCGGATGGAATGGTTAGGTGCACCAAATACTGCCGAAACATATTTCTATATTTTTATTGAAGAACCGGTAGTAGTGGATCAACTTTCTGAAGTATTTAATGGGGGAACAGGAGGGTTGCCTTCAAAAACTAACGTTTATTTCTTAAATAATGAATTAGGGGATCCTTATGATAACTTCACGGTTTATGGGTGCATTTATGATGCAATAACAGGCGAAAACTTATCGAATTATGTGATTCATTATCGATTATTTGATCGATTAGGGCTGCCCCACAATGTTAGCTTTTTACAGCAAGGTGTTTTCTCCGAAGAAGTAACCAATCCCGCATTAGGCTTCAGTGAGAAATTTAATTTCTTCAATTTTAGCGCCCCTTCATATGATCCGTTCCGAACCGATGTATATTTTAACGGCTTTTTCAATCTATCAGGCCACGGATGGAATAATTCATGGAATGGACTTTGGATGCCCTATTTTCAAGCCCTTCCAACTTCTAATGATTCCAGTGATGGTACTTTGGAAGTTATCAATCCTTCCACCTATACATTTGATACTTATCTGAACAATCAATTAATTTCAACATGGAACGCCACAACTACTGTTTCAGAGCGCCAATTTGGTATTTTGGATTCACTTAATTTTACCGCTTATTTCAAGGATCAAGGAACTCCCCTTTCGGGTGCAAATGTAACTCTTATAGATATAAATTCTTCTGCCGTTTGGATGGGTCAAACCGATGCTCAAGGCAAAATCGAATTTGTATTCAATTTCGGTCCAGGAAATATCACAGGTGTAAATAGCTTCCTCTTCAATGTTTCTTATGATGATGGGCTAATTGTAAATATCAACAGCACTCATTTCTATGTGTTTTTTAATGAAACCAAATCATATAATTTTGATTCTCAATTAAATTTCACATCTTTTGATAGTTTGGCGCCATACTTAACTCGACAATTAGGTGTGAGTGATTTCTTCCAGCTTTCAGGGGTATTTGAATATGTTAATGGAACTAAAATTATGGGCGCACCTATAAATATAACAGATGAAAGTGATCCAACCGTTACGCGCCAAATTTTGACGGATGCAAGTGGATATTATAATTGGACGCTTGGTTTTGGTTTTGCCAATAAAACTGGTCTTCATCGATACAATCTTTCTGTTAACTTATCCCAAGGTTCATATAGCGTTTATATAAGCCATATCATTGAAGTTTATTTCAATGAAACTCTTAATTTTGCGTTTACTGGTTATATGAATTCCACGGATTTTAACACTTTAGGAATAATTCAAGCAGATTCTGGTAATACACTCCTAATTGATGGAGAATTTCTGTTGAAAGGTTCTGGATTCCAATCTGCTACTGTTACTTTGACTGATGGATTAAACGGAACCAGTTGGTTATTATCAACTGATGTTAGTGGTTATGTTAATTTTACCGTGTTCTTTGGTTCAAATATTCAAACTGGGTTGCGTGTATATAATCTTTCTGTAAAATATGTAGGTTCGGCTTTTACCATTCAAATGCAACGCGATTTATCCGTTAATTTTGATCCTGCCAATTTCTTTAGTTTGACGCCTTGGGATAATGTCACAGGGGAAACTGTCGATTCTGGAGATCAGATGCATGTTACGTTGAAAGTTCTTCGTGGTGCAAGTGATTTCGATTCAGGTATTGCAACTTTAACTGACACGCTAAACGGTAGTTCATCTTGGCTTGATAATACAATTATTAACGGAAATTTTTCTTTCTTAGTGACTTTTGGATCGGGTTTACGGGTAGGAACTCACTCATATCTTTTGAATTATACATATACCGACCCATACGGTTATTATTACGAATATACTTATACAATTTCTAATGTAAACTTCGATCCATCGGCTTTTTACGTATTTAATCAATTTAACAATAATACTCCAATAGTATCTGGCGGGCAAACCGTTCATTTCGATACAGTATTTCAACACAATGGAATGGCACCAGAAAATCCTGCAGTAGTTAAATTAATTGACTTTGCCAATCGCTCAATGGATCAAAATCAAGGAGTAGATGGGAGTGGAAATTCTCAATTTGATTTATATTTTGGTAAAGGCATCGTTACTGGCGACCATAGCATTACTTTGTTAGTAAATTATACAGATCAATATGGTTACGAGATATATTTTGAATACACAAATATCATTATCCATTTTCAACCAACAGAAGGTTATCGTTTCCGACCATGGATGAATATCACCGATAATTCTTGGGTAGGTTTGGATGAACCGTTCCATATTTCAGGAATTTTTGATTATAACGGCACAGGTTCTTTCGTTCCTGTTTCTGGCGCAAATATTACCTTAACAGATTTAACTGAAGGATCTACTTTAAATTCAATTATTACCACCGGAACTGGACAAGGGAATTTCACAGTGGAGTTTGCTGCATCAGGATATATTTTGGGTTGGCATGATTTCAAAATTAATGTATCATATACCGATGGAGCGGGATACCTGGTTTACTTTACCCATACTTATCATATTTACTTTAGCCCGAAAGGGTATACATTCGATCCATGGGATTCAACAGGTGGTGCTACCGTTGGAACAGATGATATAATAGATATTTCCGCAACCTTTGCCCATTACGGAAGTCCGATTAGCGGTGAAACCGTTCGACTTATTGATCAGACTGATCCCAGCATTGATGTCACAGATATCACTGATGGAAGTGGTTATGCTAATTTTACAATCGGGTTTGCACCTGGAAATATCACAGGCTGGCATAATTTCTCCCTCTCTATTACATACGTAGACGCTTACGGCTATACCATCGTAAATCAAACAAATGTATTGATTTTCTTCGATTATAACAAGAATTATCAATTACTCTATACCGATAATATTGTAGGTTCAGTGGGATCTGATGATACAGTAGATATTAATGTTCGATTTCTATCTAAAACTAACCCGGTTGCTGGAGTGGTTATTATCTTGAAAGATCCTGGTTCTGCTACATTAGCAACTGGAATTACAGATGGAAGTGGATGGGCGAACTTCACATTAAGTTTTGGCCCCAGTAATTATACAGGTTTGCAAACGTATACAATCAATGCTTCCTATGATGGAATCACTTTTGTTGTGAACAAACAAGACACGTTTGATGTTAACTTTGATTACACTCAGAATTATCACCTGGATATTACAGATGATGATACTGGCCTGCAATATGGTGCGGGAGATTCTTTGCAGCTTAATTCCCAATTTCTCTCGCTGACAAATCCCGTTTCGGGTGCTTCTATTACCATTACAGACTCCGTTGAAGGGTTATTACATTCAGGAACGACTGATGGAAATGGATGGGTTAATTACACTGTAAACTTCGGTCCAGGATGGAATCCGGGCGCTCATGTAATTACAGTGGCGGTTTCATTTGACGGTATTACTTATACTTATTCTGATTCATTCAATTACAATATCGATTTTAATGAAACTAAAAATTATATTTATTCCCCTTATGATACCATCGGTGGAATGACTCAAACCTTCGGAGATTCCGTGGAAATTTCTTGTGCATTTACCCTAAAAGGTGCAGGAATTGGCGGTGCTGCCGTAACTTTGACCGATTTATCTAACGGAACCACTTGGAGTAGTTCCACGAATGGAAACGGTTATGCTAACTTTACTATTTCATTTAACGCAAATGTTTACCCAGGTGGTCATCATTATCAATTAGCTTTAACGTATGATGGAACAAGCTATATTATCACGAAACAATCCGATCATTGGATTTTCTACAAAAACCCGCTCAATATTTCTGCTGCGATCAGTGATTACTCATCTAACATGACTCTTGATCAAGTAGTTCCGTTCACATTCCATGTTACTGGAAATTTAGTGGACAGTAGCAATATCGCCCACGGACATTTAGATGCGCTTTTGTCAGTATATATTTATGAGGGAATTACCGATGTGAGTGATCTTTTCACATATTCTATGGTGATCAATTACTACCATGATAATTCTGATGGAGCGTATGATATTTCTCTCAGTATAACCAACGCTCCTTACAGGGGGCAATTTACTGTTATCGTTGGATTTAATGGGAGTCTTGATGTAGATTTGGGCAGTGTAGGTTATACTCCAGATGCTTTGCCTGTCAATTCGACGAGTGATAATGTGTATGCGTATTTCTGGGTCTATCAAAATACAACAATTGAATGGGATTATACAATTGATAACAGTGAACTTCCATATCCATTAAATCAACAGTCTGGATTAATAATTGACGGTAGTGATGTTACCATTTTCGGAAATCTCAGCGATTCTGATGGTATTAGGCTTGCAAATCAAAACCTTACAATAATATTATATGATAAATCTGGGAATGAATTGGATCAGTTCAATGTAACTACTGATGCTCAAGGACACTTTGAATTGTTAATAGAAGATTGTCCTTATGATCTGGATGAAATTCTTATTATATTTGATGGAAATACGGTGTTATTTTTAAATGATATATCTGAAGGAGGTTCGATTTCGTGATATTTGTAAAAAAATATCACAAAACGAGGTGCATACCATGAAATCAGTGATACGACCAAATAAATCTAATCGGAACCTAATTTTTGCTGTCATGCTTTTCTTGGGGATTTTCGGTGGAATTCTTTTTATTTCCCCTCATGATGCATTCTACAGCGTACAGAAAAATAAAGATACCCTCGTAAAAGATATTTCTCTCAATTCTCCTCATAGTAGTGAATCTACCAATGTTTGGATTACTCTAAATCCTATTAACAATACACACATTACCAGGGGAGATAATATCACTCTTACTGGTCACGTTTTATGGTGGGATGCTCCTACTCTTAAAAATCTCACAAATTACCCAATATATCCAGTCGTTAACAACGTTTCATATAATGGACTTAGTGGAAATGCTAATCTAAGTGTTATTACAGATGCAGATGGAAATTTTGTTATTAATTATACAATTCAGCATAATGTTGATTTTACCACAAACTTAACTATATATGCGAATCTGACTGAAAATCCTGCAAATAATATATACGTTGGACCAGATACCTTCTTAAGTGATCCGATTGAAATTGATGTGTTAGCGAGTTCAAGTATTTCATTTACAACAAATATTGTGGATCCAGTGCTGACTAATGATCAATATTCAGTTCTAATTACCTTAATCGATGACAATAATGTTCCTATTGCCGCACCCAATGTTAGTTTATATCGAAATAGTAATTCTTCGGATATCTTGCAGACAAATATCACTCTCGCTGCCAATGGTCAAGCTCAAATAACCGTCACTCAAGAGGCAAGTTTGGTAGAATTGGGTGTTTTTTACCCTGGATTAAATCCGACCGTCCAAGATGGTTATGAATTCTTTCAAATTAGCCCTTCAAACTTTTCGCTGGTAATTCCCCGTATATCTAGCGTGCATGCTGAACTTTCTGTATCTAATGCGAAAAACAGTTCAGAAACTGGTGTTTATACAGGAGATGATATCGAGATTTTTACAAAATTATGGATTAATGATGATACACAATCTCCATTAAATGGGCGAGAAATTGAATTTTTGTTAACTATTGGGGCTCAATCAGCGAGCTTGGGCCCTTTTACCACTGATCAAAATGGAGAAATTTCACAAACAATTAACTTAGCATCAAATGGACTTACAAATAATGGAACATTGGTTGTTGCAATATCCGTCAAAAATGGAGGTTCTACAGTCGTCCCAAGTAGCGCTATCCAAAATACTAATGAAATCAATATTGCCGTATTTGATGAGCCCGATTATGGAGGAATTGCTGTAAATATTACCATCCAACCTCCTGCCCAAAATTGGGTCAAAATTTTAATTCCCATTTTGATTGGAGCGGGACTAATAGGTGGATTAGTATTATTCCAACGTTTCAGAATGGAACAATCTCACCGTCGATCAATTAAGCTTCGAAAAGTTGATCTAGAAAAATTTGCCATCATGAATTTACTTTATAAAGTTGATCGAAGGCGGGAAGCAATTGCTTATTCATATAAAATCTTTGCGGATTTAATTAATGAAAAATACGGACTAGTAAGGGAAAAGAATCAAACTCTGCGGGAATTTGCTATTCTCTGTGTCACAAAATATGGGTTAGATCCATTGAGAACATATCCCTATATTGCCTTAGTGGAGAATGTAACGTATGGGGCCTATGATTTGACTCCTGAAGAGTATGAACGAGCAATGAAAGTGTTTGCCCGTATTTTCCAAGAAATCACTGGAACAGTCCTTAATTTCGCATTGGAAATCACATCGGAAACTGAGTTATTAGAAGGAGTAACCCTTAAAATCGGGGGAGATTGAGAAGTTAAAACATTTAAGGGGAAAAGTTTAATACAATACTAATAGGTGTTTGTCATGGCTAGAAAAAAGAAAAGCGGTTCAATGGATTTGGGTTCTCGTTTGAAGAATATCCAATTGTTAGTAGGAACAAAACGAATACGTGAAGCAATCGCGTATCAATATATGATTTTCGTTATTATTTGCACAGCGAAATATCGAGTCCAAAAGCATCCTTCCCAGAGTATTCGGGATTATGCTATGATCATAGTAAAAGAACACGGTTTAGATCCAGGTGTTGTTTATCCTTTCGTCCAAGAAGTTGAAAGTGTGATCTATGGAAATAAACCAATTACAGAAGAAATCTATAAACGTTCTTTGACTCAATTTGGAAAGGTCTTTGAAGAATTGGTGGGTAAACCTTTACCTCCTCTTTAAACAATATATTATAAATTATCTGGATGAAATATTAAAGGATTTTCAACCAGAAAAAAGTCAAAATTGTGTTTTTTTTTTGAAATGGATACTAAAAGCATAATTAAAGGATACAATTCAAATTTCGATAGAAGGTATTGATAAACTATGAATTATGGTATAATACTATTTCCTTTGGGCTTATTGATGACAGCTGCTGGAATTGGAGTTGGTGCAGCAGGAGCACCTCCAGAGTTCTTTGTCCCAATTTTAATACTCGGTATTCTCATCTTCTTTATTGGATTTGCACGCCTAGTTCAAGGCAAAGAACGAAAAATCCTTGGGAAAATTATCCGACCAAAAGCTGCTGCGAGAAGCTCGATTGTGTGGGCTCTATTATTTTTCAATATTACTCCGTTTATTTTACTTAAAACTGAGGGGATTAAATATATCTTTAATAACCTTCCCTTTCCAATCACTATCTTAATGTCGGAGAAAAATGTTGTTCAACAGTATTATTCCTGGGTACCGGCAGTTTTTGTAGCATTTCATGTAATTTGGCTGGTTTCTTTCTTCTTATCAGGAAAAATTCCAAAAATCATTAATATTTTTATGAATTTCATCATTACTCTCAGTTTTTCATTTTGGATGTCATTTGGAGGGCAATTTTTGCTATGGACCTTTGCTGCAGATAAAACTGATCTTCCTTTTATGGATCCTTGGCAATCAGCAACAACTATAGGAGAATTGGTTACACCTCTAATTATCGGCGGAGTAATTATCATTCTTTCTTTGGTACTGCTATTGCGGATGATTAGAAATTTGCAAATCTCTTTTTCGAATTTAAACACCAAAGGAAAAGGAGGAAAAATGATTCTATCATATATTTTCCTTATTCTTTTTTATATCATTGCGATTTTTCCATTAGTCTTAGGGATTTACAATGCCATTCAATCGATCAGTCTAATTGTCCAATATACAAATTACATAAGCATCGTATTTTTAGCAATTGGAATTTTCAGCGTAATAACCAATTTAATCAATACTTCTAAAGACATGGGTAAAAAGATAGCTACCACTGGAACTGAAGGGACTGGTAGTAAAGTTTCCTTCGGAATTATGACCGCAGTTTATATTCTTGTTTTCATATTGACATGGGCTCCCATATTCATGCCTATTGTTGACAGTGGTCAAAATAGTAAAAGTAATTCAATTTACAATCCAGATTGGAATGGATGGTCTACTTTTAGGACAGGACTAGAAAACTTAGGCTATGAAGTACACCCGATTCAATCTTCTATCAGTACTGTTTCTCAATTAGATCCTACAAAACAAGTGATTTTAGTTGTGGGCGGGCCGAATGTCTTTTATAATCCCGCTTCAGAAATACCTTTCCTATTGACTGCATTCCAAACGAATTTTTCCATTATGATATGCGATGATCACGGAACCGCTGAAACATTACTTACAGAAGCATTTATAGCTTCAATGGCAGCCACTAAAGATCCCTCTAAAGCAACTCCTCTCACTTTCTTCCCAAAGGGTGTTTTATTAGATAACGATTCTTTTTGGACTAATCCAGAATTTCCTGTTATCCAAGATTTTGCACCTCATGATATTACCAGCGGAATAAGTAAGGTAGTTTTAGATCACGCAACTGGATTTTTAGGTGGAGAATTTCTTTCTGGATTTGGATGGAATTTCTTAGGCCAGACATCTGGACATTATTCTTTCATAGATATTAACGGCGATAATAAATACGATCAAGATCAAGATTTCTATCCTTTTCCAGCAGCTATTGCGAATCTTCTAGCGGGACAGTCTGGAACGTTAGGGCTAATGGGTACATTTTTACAACAAGGAATTCCATTAGGTGGTTATGCTCAAGCAGTCTTTAGCTCAAAAGAAATTGCTTATCATGCAAGAACAGCTAATGGAAACGGGACATTTTCTAGCCGAATATTTGTAGCAACTGATGCTTCTTGGTTAGACAACCAAATGGTAAGTTTACCTGGATTCGATAATCTGAAAATGGGTTTACAAGCAATAGATTGGTTGGCATGTGACCGTTCACCATCAGAAACGATAGTGGTATTTGACGAAGCACATATTGCTCCAGATAGTCCTAAATGGAACGTAGGTAGAACTCAAATTTCATCTGCGGCCTCCTTTGGAGCGGTCCAATCTTATTTAAACTGGATGTCAACTAACCCCATATTAGCATTAGTTTATCCCATTTTTGCACTTCAAACTTTTCGAAAATGGATTCCTAAAGAAGGAAGTAAAAAGAAGCTGCAACTCCAAGACTTAGAAGCATATGAAAGGGATCGAATGCGGTTAAAATTCAGAACTTCCAGTTTCTTTGCAAAGAAAATTAATTGGTATCGCCAGAAACGGCGATATCGTAAAGCTATATTAGAACTTTTCAGAAGGGTAGAACGAAAAGTTAATCGTCTTCTTGGAGAATCAGGAGACCGCTCTTTAAGTGCATTAATGCGCGCTTTGAGACAAGAACATGGCCAATATTATTCAGAAGATGTTTACAAACGCATCGAAAAGTTTTTCGAAAAAATGTTTAAAATCAAAATTGGGAAAGAACGAGTTCGTGATGAACACGAATTTGAACTTCTTTTCATGGAAATGTCTTGGGTTGCCAATAAGATCTAAAAAAACAACCCGGCTACCATTTTTTTTAACTAAACAAATAATAAACACTGTAAAAAATCTATAAAAAATATAAACCAACTCAATGAAAAAGGAAGTAAAGAAAATGACTGAAGTATTTGAAGAAGCTGATGTGGGCATTGTTCGAGAAATTGCCCAAGAAGTAATGAGCGAAGTTGCTCGTGTGATTGTTGGAATGGGAGACGTCCTTCAAATGTTATTAATCGGACTCCTAACTAACGGGCATGTATTGCTTGAAGGTGTGCCCGGTCTGGCAAAAACAGTTACTGCAAAAACCTTTGCGGAAGCCCTAGGTATTTCGTTTAATCGAATTCAATTCACCCCAGACTTACTCCCCAGCGATTGCACCGGAAGCATGGTTTTCGATCAATCTAAGGGTGATTTCGTGATCCGAAAAGGACCACTATTTGGAAATATTATTCTGGCAGATGAAATCAACCGAACCGCTCCTAAGACTCAAGCTGCGTTATTAGAAGCTATGGGCGAAAGACAAGTAACCATTGAAGGGAAAACATATGATCTAGACAAACCGTTTATGGTGGTAGCTACACAGAACCCCATTGAGCAAGAGGGGACCTATCCTTTGCCAGAGGCGCAGTTGGATCGATTTTTATTTAAGTTATGGCTGGATTATCCACCTGAAGAGGATGAAGTGGAGATTATGGCCAGGCAGTTATCCGGAAATAAGATTCAAATCGATCCCATCACCAGCGCCGAGGAATTAATCGAATTGCAGCGTTTGGTGGATACCGTATTTGTAAACAACACTATTTTGGAATATATCCGGGATATCGTGTTTAAAACCCGCAACGATCCACAGATTGAGGTGGGATGCGGGCCACGGGCCAGTTTGGCGCTGATGAAGGCGGCCAAAGCTCGAGCAGCCGTACTAGGACGTGATTATGTGACTCCTGATGATGTGAAGGCGCTGTGCGTTCCGGTGCTGAATCATCGTATTGGATTAAAAGCGGAGGCAGAATTGGAAGGTTTGAGTACGACGGCGGTAATTAATCGTATTTTGAGCGAAGTAATCGTGCCAATGTAAATTAAAAAATTTTCCTTTTCATTGAGTTTTTTTTCCTTTCTGATTCGGAATTTTTCAATTTACTCTCTTATTATTATTCAGATTGCAAAATAGTTGAATTAGCAACGCACAAGAAAGAATAATAAAAAAATTAATAGAGAAAATTACGGCGATGATTTTTTTCCGATTCACGTTGTGGCCGTTTCTCTCTTTTGGAATTCGTTTGTTTTTGATAAGTTCGACGAGAGCCTTGTTTCAAAGATGTACTGAATCTTGATTTTGAGAATGTTTTTGCTCTCGATCTTTTGAAATTAGAATTTCGTGAAAATTGTCGCTTACTATTTCGCGGGGGTAATTTTCGCTGTTTTAAGTCACGTTCCATAAATCCTTCAATTCTGGAGAGAAGAGCCAATTCATCTTGTATAACTAGTGAGATGGCCGTCCCTTGGGCAACTTCTCCTTCAACACCTATTATTCTTGCCGTTCTACCAATACGGTGCACGTAATTTTCTTCAAAAGCGGGAATATCATAATTGAATACGTGCGAAATACCTTTAATATCCAAACCACGGGCAGCGACATCGGTAGCAATTAAATGTTGGATTTTACTAGATCGAAATCGAGATAAAACCTTTTCCCGCTTAAACTGCGTTAAATTTCCACTGATCAACTCAAATTGACTTGAAATTTTAGTTTCTTGTTGAAGTCGATTGTAGAGCCATTCTCCAGTCTTTTTTGTATTTACGAAAATGATAGAGTGCTTTGGTTTTTCTTTTTGAAAGATTCGCACAAAATGGGAATATTTATCTCGAAATTCTGGGATTAAATAGTAGAATTGTTCGCATTGTTCTACAGTGAGGGAATCTTCCGATACATTGATCTTAGTAATAGGATCTTGTTTTGTAAATTTGGATACCAGTTGGTTAATTGCGTGGAAAAGTGTTGCAGAAAAGAGTAATAGCCGTGGATGGACTCCATGCATAGCTTGCAACAATAAATATTCAATATCAGGCATAAATCCCATGTCTAAACATCGGTCGGCCTCATCCAACACTACGAATTTTACCTTTTTAAAGGAAACTCTGTTTCGATTGTAAATATCAATTAAACGACCAGGTGTGGCAACTATAACTTGCGCTCCTTCTTCGATTTGAGATATTTGACGGTTAATGGAAACACCACCGTAAACTTCGACAGTTTTTATTTCAGCATATTCACTTAAATTCGAAAATACTGTATGGACTTGCACACATAATTCACGAGTGGGTACAATTACTATTGCCTGCACTTGAGGAGTTGATCGTTCAATCATTTGCACGATTGGGATAGCAAATGCTAATGTTTTTCCTGAACCAGTTTTTGCCTGGGCGATCAAATGTGCATCAGGATTAGACAAGATGGCCGGGATGGCTTGTGCTTGAATATCGGTGGGTGTTTCGATGTTCATTTTGGTTAACCCTTTTATTATAGGGTCAATCAAGTTCATTTCTTTAAAATTGTTAATACTTTGATTTTTCATAATCATAACCTAAAATTCAGTAAAATTTTATCTCAGTTATCTCCATAATTCTTTGTAAAATTTGAGTGAATTTCTTTCTCCAATTGTGTTGTTGAATTAGTGTTAGATTTAATTCTTGAGATAAGAATATACTATACTGAGAAATTTTTGATAATTTTTTGTAATGTTTCTACTTCTTATGTATGAAAATAAATCTTCGGTAAAGAATGTAACTCCTTTATTTTTTATTTTTTTTTCCAAATTCTATGTTTCAACCCTTTGGTGCTAAAAAGTTCGAAAATCATACAGTACTATCTGAAAATGAAGGAATTAGAATTTTGGGTACATTTTTGGGCCAAATAACCAAAATAAAATTATTTTTTCGGTAAGTGGCTTTCGCACCAAATTTGTTCATATTTCGAGAAGATCACTTATTTAAGTTACATTCACCTATGTTTTGGTATACGTATATGATCAAGGATGCTATGTTCCAAGTTAATATTTTTAAAAGTAATTAACAGCATTTTGATTCATAACATTGCTATTTGCTTAATTTGAGGTAGATTTAACCGTGCTCGGTGGAAAAGGACGATCCTTAATAATAATGGCCGCATTTTTGATTTCAGCGGGTTTAAGTTTTCATAACCACTTTTTAATTTTGTGTGGCTCATTTTTCTTATTCGCAACTATGATTTCGATGCCTGCATTTGAGTCTTCCACAAATGTCGAAGAATTAACCGTAACCCGAGAAATCGATAATAAACGAATTTTTCGTGACGATTTCATGCATGTGAAAGTTAGGATAAAAAATACTGGTGGCACACGCTTTGATTTTTTGGATATTTTTGATAATTTTCCAGTAGAAGTCTTTCGTTTGGTGGCTGGAGAAAATTACATTAGCACCAGAATCGATCCAAAAAGTGAAGTCGTTTTTTCCTACATCCTAGCTCCACGAGTGCGAGGAGAATTTGAACTTGGGCCTTTAGAAATTACAGTGCGGGATCGATTAGGTTTCAGTGCCGTTGAAAAGACGGTGCCAAATTCTATGACTGATATTGTAATTTATCCCCCATACGAAGAAATTCGGGCCTTAGAATTGCTTGGAGCTAAGCGAGCGATGGCCATGTCATTCGGTGTTCATCAAGTTAAGCAAAAGGGAACTGGAACAGACTTGAGAAATTTACGACAATATGTTCCTGGTGATCAATATCGATTAATTGATTGGAAAGCGAGTATGCGGTTGCAAAAGTTGATTGTTCGAGAGTTTGAAAGTGAAAGAAACGTTTCTACTGTAATTCTTATTGATTCAAGCGAATCTATGGCTGGTGGTGCTGTGGATACGACAAAATTTGAACTGGCAATTAAATCAGGTATGCTTCTAGCAAAATTGGCTATGGAACAAAAGGACCAAGTGGGTGTGTGCACCTTTTCAGATCGAAATCATTTTAGATGGTTGGCTCCTTCAACCCGTCGAAGTCACTATTATGATATCATTACATTTTTGGGAGAGATTACTCCAAAGGGTAATAAAGAAATCTTTTGGTCTATTGAGGAATTCAGTCGAAATTGGGATAAGCGTTCATTGGTGTTTTTAATCACTGATTTAGAAGTAGCTGGTGTCGATATCGTTGCAGCGGTAAAAAAATTGAAATCTTATGGGCATGCAGTGGTGATTGTTGCACCATTCAGTCCTTGGTTTGAAATCCATGAATTGGAATTATCTCCTATCGATAAAGCACTAGCAGAAGCAATTTCAGAAGAAATGATGCTTCATGTATTGCAAATACGGAAAGATTGTCAAAAATTATTGGTTCCTGTGATTTCAGTGGCACCAGACGATATGTTTGAAGTAATTGTAAATCAATATCAAGAAGCAAAACAAAAAGGGAAGGCGGATTAATCAATCAACAAGGAAAACAGGTGGAAAACACATGGTGGAACGCAATTATCTTTTAATAACTCTCAGAGTATGCAGTGTAGCTTTATTAGCATTACTATTAACTGAATTAAGTAAGATTTACAATCCCGAGATCTATAATGTATGGAATGTTCTGAGTATAATCGGAATGCTTAGAGATATTTTTGCATTTATATTATATATTATACTCTTTTATTTGATTAATGGCTTGGTTTTTATTGCCGTCGGAATAGCAACGTTGTTTGGAATTAGTGCTAATTTCATACTAAATTTTGGTTATAACATTACTCAAAATTTGATCGGACGTTGGTTTAAATTTACATTTATCGATTCAACCATTGAAACCACTTCACCAACGGTAGATCAAGCTATTCAAGGTTTAAAAGATTTATTTGAAGCGATTTCAAGCGATTTATATATGATAGGTTTGCAAATATTGGTTATTGCCATGTTCTTTTATGCTTTACGTGGTGCTTTGACCAGTAATCCTGGAGATAGCGTTAGGGTTATTATGTATTTGAATGCCATTATTGCAATTCCACTATTCTTTTTACAAATCGTTGAATTGTTATCCTTTTTTGGAATTCCTATCGCTACACTCCCCGAATGGTTTCAGAATATAGTTTATCATGACCTCCTTTATTCAGGTATTTTTGAAGATATTTCCCAAATGTCTTTATGGGAATTTCTCCAAACCGATATTTTTTTGGTTGCGGTTCTGGAATTTGTTTACCTTGAATTTGTGTTTCAATTATCATATGTGGATCAAGTTACCCGACCTTCTATTGAACGTGAAGAACGCCTCTCCCATCAAATTGAAGTAATGCATGAAGAAGCTCAGAAAGCGATTGCACGAATCAAAGCAATTGAAGAGCGGAAACGAGAATTAAAAATGGAAGAACGTGCTAACCTCACTCAAGAGGAACGTGAACGACGCAAACAAGAACAAGAACGTTTGTCTTTACGTTCATTGATGTCAGAATCTGGTGAACAAGTAGGTTTTTCTTATGTAGCCGAATTAATCAAAAAGAAAAAAGCAGAGCGCATGGAAGCTAAAGTTATGGGTGCTATGCGGGATACCCGAAAAATTGCCAACTATCTGGATAAATTATTCAAACAAGATCCTGAAGCACGTTCTGCCTTAACTGCCTCTTCATCGGCACCAAAATCATCACGTTTGGTATCATCTACTCTGATTAATATGTTCGTTCGAATTTTAATGATTAGTGCTATGTCTTGGGCAGCTGTGCATCCTTATCAGTTCTTTGCATTAATTGGAGCGCCTGATTCAATACTAAAAAGTGTGGAGCTTCAAATCTACGAAGGATCTTGGAGTATTATTCTTCCTTTAGTATTAATAATTCCTCTGATTTCTTATATCATCAGAATAACCAAAAATGCCAAATTGCAAGAAATGCTTAGGTTAGAAGCCATCCGTAGGGCAGGTTTAACTGAAGAGGAATATGAAGCACTTCAAGCCCAACGAGAAGGAGAGCTTACCGAAGAAGAAGTGCAAATGGCTCGGGATAAGGATGTCCTCGCCGATGAAGCGAAAAAAGCGGCACAGTTTAAATAATG
>CAYRPF010000008.1:50491-61396 GCA_964426185.1 uncultured archaeon
AAAGAGAAGAGATTTTTGTTTGAATTTTGCGATATATTTGCTTTATTTCTTCCACTTCTTTTCTGCATCGTTCAGCAATGCCATGATAATCCCCTTTATCGAATAAAGACCATACTTCACTACCAGCAGATTTTCCAAATGAAGGAATTTCTAATCGTTTTACTACTTCAAGTTGAGTTTTTGGATAAAGAACTGGCTCTTCGGGAAATAAAAAACTACTGGTATTGCTGAGATCAATCGTTTTTGTATTTAAAAACGTGCGAAACAATTCATCTGGAGCGGCGATATTATGTTGCATACCTTTGAGAAAAAGCACTGGTAAATCAATTCGGGAAATGGAAAATCCACAAGTAACACAATCATAGATCCGTTTTTTTAACACCCTTTCTTTCTGTTTTTGCTGCATTTTCCAATCCATTAAGAAAATTTCATATATTTGTTCGATTACTTTTTTTTCGGAGTTCTCATTGAATTTTTCGGATTCCTGTGAATAGTTCAAATATTCTAAATTCTGTTTCCAAATCCAAATTGAATGTTTACCTTGAATTGTCAGATCTTTGAGTGAAGTTTGCAGAAAATACCCTCCCAGAAGAAGATGGCCTTTTTTCGTTGGATCAAATTTGAAAGTTCCCTTTGTTTGAGTAAAAAATCGGTCTTCAGGAGGCACAAAAAATTCAAGATCGAAGAATAACATAAGTTGGGAAAGCTAGTGAGACTTTATACTTTTTCTAATTTGCTTGTTCGAGCAGAACTTTTAATTCTTTAACTACATCTAAATCTGGTTTTAATGGAAGTTTAAAAGGAGAAATCTGATAATTCATTGGTTTCGAGGGTAATTGAGCTTCTCTGCGTAAAAGGTTGTAGAATTCTTGGAGCAAGAAAGGAAGAAACATTACATCAGCCAAATTATAAGCCAATAACGTATCAAGATATTTCTGATGTTGGGTGGATTGAAATTTTTTCCATAAATATATGGCACTTTCTCCTGAAATTCCCTTCAAATTATAGCGCGAGAGATTAAATTTCTCTTCTATTTCCTTTAATCCCCCGTGCATGTGGAGTCTGCGACTGAGCGAAAAGAGATCGAAATGGATAGGTGGAATATACATATTGTTTCCGAAATTTTGCTGTAAAAACGGAATATCCGCTCGTTCTCCATCAAATGTGCAAATTGCGGAAAATTTTTGGAGATATCTGGGAAATTTGTCTAAATTTTTATTCTTAACAAAATATTGGGGAGCTTGGCCATCAAATGTTGCAATAGAAGTAATGTAATCGTTTGTTAGATCTAATCCTGACATTTCAATGTCAAAAAATAGAATTTTCGTCTCTTCACCTTTCCATAAATCTGGAATCATTCTCCAATGAAATTCTTCGGGAATTTGAGAAGCTAGAAACTCAAAATTTTTCTGTTCTAAAGCTTGTTGGCACTGAATGATTTCTTTACGAGAGCGTGCCCAAACTTTTTTGGTAAAATGGGGATGAGGGTTGGAATGGGCAATCATTTGCCGCCATGAAATTATGTGAGAATGCCATAAACGAATTTCACCCTTTCTTCTAATTCCCGGTAAATGTGCAAAAGTGCAGTCAATCATTATTCTTTCTTTGCCTCCTTATCAATTACAAAAATGAATTAAGATTTAAATCTTAAGATGTGAGCATTTTAATTATTCTTAAAAGTTCCTTCTTATATACTATTCGTTCTTATTAATTTAATAAGCGAGGTTATTGCTTTGGAAGTCCCATCAACAAACCATTATATAATTTTTCAATATCGTTTCATGGTTGACGCAATGTTCGGTAAATGTGGGAAATTTCTACGATTATTGGGATTTGATACTGAAATTGCCAATTCAAAATGGTCAGATACTGAGTTACTAGAGAAAGTGCTGAAATCTCATCGAATATTAATCACTCGTGATGCCCAATTATATCATCGTTGTATCGCTAAAGCTTTCTCTGATGATGAAGGGGATATGCCGAGTGGAATTTATTGCCAAGTTGAAAATGTGGTCGATTTTCTCGTGTGTGTGTTTCAGAAATTAAATATTTCTGCAAACAAATTTTTTTGGGATATTCCTGACGATCATCAAAAATTCGATTCTTCTTCTTCTAATTCTTCTAATTTTTCCAATTCTTCTATTTCGTTAGATACTCAAAAACTTCCATTTATGCCCAGATGTTCTGTTTGTAATGCCGTAGTGTATTCTATACCTACCCAAGAAGCTATTAAACATGTTCCCGAAGGGACCGCACGATTTTTTCAACAATATTGGCGATGTTCAAATCCGAAATGTGGAAAAATTTACTGGATTGGGCAACATTGGAATGATATTCTCCAAATCTTGAGGAAAGTCGATAGCTTGCTTAAAAACGCTTCTTAATCGGAAAATACTAAATAAATGCTTCATTAAGGGAAATTAATATGCCATCTAAGTTCACTTCCGAAGAAAAGCAATTCATTCAGCAGTGCAAATTTAGGTTGAATGAGGAAGAAGTTCCACGCGCCGAATGGCCTAAAATTATTCAGCAGGATCTGTATTATTTCCGTAAAAAACAAAATCAGATGAAAAGAAAAAATTCTGATTTAGGAAAATGGTGGAGCCAAGTAAAAAAGCGTTTTCAAAAATTTTTTTTCAAAATTCTCATGAAAATGCAAGGATTAAATTCTTTAGGAGAAAGTGATGAAATTCTTGATATTTTAATGGAACAGATGGAATTAAAGGATGAAATTACCAATTCCAGTGAAATAACTGTCCCTAATGATTCCAGTTATATAATTTCAAATCATCCTGAAAAAATAAAAAAACAAGAGGTGGTATTTGAAGATGACTAAATCTCTTGGTTTTGTGGAACTTGCTTTAAAGACAGTTGCACCCGGTTTCGTGCCTTGTCCACATTGATAATCATTACTTCCACAATATCACCTACAGCCAGATATTCTGAAGGATTCTTTACATAACGGTTTGCAATTTCTGACCGATGAACTAACCCATCTTGTTTTATGCCAATATCCACGAATGCACCAAAGTCTACCACATTTCGTACCGTGCCCTTTACAATCATCCCTTCTTTAAGATCTTCAATCGATAAGATCTCTTTTCGTAATAATGGTGGTTCCAACTTATCTCGAGGATCTAAAGTTGGCTTGGCCAGTTGCTCAATTATGTATTTAATTTTCTCGGGCTCAATTTTGTTCGCTTTAAATTCATTGGCTATCTCAACTGGTTGAACTTTCTTTAATCGACGTGCAACTGCTTTTGAAATGGATGGATCTAGCAGATCTTCTGGAGTAACCTTTATTTTTTCTAAAATTTTTCGGACGATTTCATAGGATTCAGGATGTATGATAGTTCCATCAAGTGGCTCCGTTCCGTTAAAAATTTTTAAAAACCCAGCGCATTGCTCAAATGTTTTTACCCCCAAACCTCGAATATCTAAGAGTTCTTGGCGCGAAGAAAATCCGCCGTGTTCCTTTCGATAACCCACAATTTTTCTTGCTAAGCTGCGATTTAAACCTGAAACATGTCCTAACAATTGTTCTGAGGCGGTATTGAGATCAACACCTACCGAATTAACACAATCTTCAATCACATCATCCAGTGATTCTCTTAAAGCAGATTGGTTGACGTCATGTTGATATAAACCCACTCCAATGGATTTAGGATCGATTTTAATTAATTCTGCTAAAGGATCCTGTAATCTACGGGCAATACTGATAGCACCCCTGATTGTTAAATCTAAATCGGGAAACTCTTTTCTGGCTGCTTCAGAAGCGCTATAAATTGATGCTCCTGCTTCATTTACTATTGCATATTCAATTAATACACTAGAATCTTTTGAACTCGAAGATTTACTTATTGTTCTGGCGAATTGAGCCACAAATTGTTCTGTTTCTCTGGATGCAGTTCCATTTCCAATTGCTATTGTATAAGCATTATATTTTTCTACAAAACTTCTTATTTTTTTCATGGCATCTGTAAAATTTTGCTTGGGAGGTGTCACATAAATCACGGTACTATCGCAGTAATTACCGTTTTGATCAATTACTGCAACTTTACAGCCGGTTCGATATCCGGGATCGATTCCAATAATTGCCCGATTTTTTAAAGGAGGTGTCATTAAAAGATTGCGTAAGTTTGTAGCAAATACCTTTATAGCATGTAATTCTGCCCGTTCTGTCAATTTTCTCCAATATTCGCGCTTTAAAGAGCGAATCATATATCTTTTATAACCTTTTTTAATACCTTTCAAAAAATGCTTTAGAAATGGATTAGATTTCTCTGTTTGATTACCGATAATTTTTTTTTGAATTTCTCGAATCAAATCTTCATCCGATGTATTAATATTCAGAGAAATTACGTTGAGATTTTCCGCTCGATTAAGTGCCAGAATTTGATAATTTTGAAGATGTCTCCCTGGATTCGAAAATTCAAAATAAGTTTCGAAAATCTGGGGTTCAATCACTTTTCCATTTTCATTTTTAATTTCTTCCTTGCCTTGAAGCACCTCGTCTCGAACCAAGGCAGAAACGGTGTTTTTCTTTTCAATTTCTATCCTAACAAATTGTCTAATCTCAGGAATTGAACTGGATTCTTCTGCAATAATATCCATTGCCCCATCCAATGCTTCTTGTGGTGTTAAAACTCCTTTTTCAGCATTCACAAAAGTCGCTAAAAATTCATCAGAGTTTTGATTTTGAGGGAGTTTTCCTTCTCTGATAGCATCTGCCAAAGGTTGCAAGCCTTTCTCCCTCGCCTTTGCGCCCAAAGTCTTTATTTTTGGTTTATATGGTAAATACAAATCCTCTACCGTTTGAAGTGTTTCTGCCCCTATAATCTGTTTTATCAAATCTAAAGTCAGTTTTCCTTGTTTATTTATGGAATGCAACACGAAAATCTTACGTTCTTCCAACAAATGTTGCTGTGCATATGCTTTTTTTATTGAGCGAAGCAGTTCTTCATCCATTGCACCTGTGATTTCTTTACGATAGCGAGCAATAAATGGAACGGTATTTCCACTTTCAAGTAAGTTTATGGCCTTTTTTGCCCGTTCAGTAGAAATTTGACTTATTTTTGCCACCGTTCGGTAAATTTCCTCTAGATCTACTTCTTTAGGAAGCTCATTCGCTATTGACAGATCTGAAGAAAAGGATGTGGAAGTATTTTGGGAAGGTTCCATTACGAACCAAATAAAAGTAAGATAAAAAAAAAGGTTTCGCCCCAGTTAGGGAAAAAATTTCGATTACAATTTATCTCCTTCATACAGCGAATCAAGTAAACCTTGATAGCGAACCAAAACAGTCCGGCGTTTCAACTTCATGGTCTGTGTCAACATTTTATTCTCCAAAGTAAAATCTTCTTTCAAAAATGCAAACTTCCTTGGAATTTCATAGCCACCGAATTTCTTACGTAAATGCTCCACGATTTTATCCGTAATCAGCTTTTGCATTTCAGTATCTTCCACTAATTCTTCAAAAGATTTTTCTATTCCATGCTTCTTTGCATAACCTTGAAGATAATCTTGATCGGGAACCACTAATGCAACGTTATATGGTCGACCATCGCCGTAGACAAAAATATTTGCGATCCAAGGTAGTATTTTAGAATATTCTTCTATTTCCGCGGGATGAACATATTTTCCATTCAGTAATTTATATTCATTCTTGATACGGCCAGTGATGAATAAAAAGTTATCCTCATCCAATCGGCCTAAATCGCCGGTTCGAACTCCTGGAATACCATTTTCATCCTTTACCATAATTTCTGCAGTTTTTTCTGGTTTATTTAAATATCCTTTCATTACATTAGGTCCGTAAGCAATAATTTCGCCATCTTCAGAACCTTCAGGCATCATGGATTTATCAATAACGACTTTTACATATTCAATCGGTTTACCAACACTACCTAGCCTATGATATTTTTCACAGTTCATGGTAATTGCTGGAGCAGTTTCGGTCATTCCATAGCAATCATAAATTGGTAATCCAATATCAAAGAAGAAGTTTGCTACTTCTAATTCTGTTTTCGCGCTAGCAGTTAAGGAAGAATAAAGTCGAGTTCCAAATTTTGCCCGAACTTTTGAGAAAACCAATTTATCCAGCAGTTTCAACTTTAAACTCGATTTTCCAGTTTCTCGCTTCTTCTTGGCTGCAGCTTTGGCGGCGAGAAATAGTTTATATTTGATTCCACCAGTTTCTTCCATTACTTTATGAATTCCTTGATAAATTTTGTTAAATAACCTAGGAACACAAACTAGATGGGTGGGGTTTGTTTTTATAAGGTCTTCAGACAGATTATCTACATCGGTAATTGCACATGAAGCTCCAACTTTAACGAAGGTATACAATTCAGCTGTCATAGCATAACTATGTGCCCATGGAAGTATAGATAGTGCCCGGGCGGTAGAATTTATTTCAGGATATAATTTTGAACCAGCATGGGAATTTGAGGTGAAGTTTCCGTGAGTTAGAATTACACCCTTTGGGTCACCGGTTGTTCCGGAAGTATAAATAATTGCAGCTTCATCATGAACATCGGGGATGACAGGGTCAACTGGATGGGATTTTCCTATCTCCTCTAAGGCTTTCATCGTGTTTTCCCCTTCACCCCTTATAATGAAAACTTTTTGCAGAGTTGGGATATTTTTACGAAAGCTATCTACTATTTTGTAAATTTCAGTATCTTTCACAAAAAGTAGTTTCATTCCACTGTCTTTAATGATATATTCCCAAGTTTGCTTTAATTCCTTTTCATACATCGGCACCCAACATGCGCGTAACCCGAAAGTGGCAAATGCGCCAACTGCCCAATCTAAAGAATTTCCCATTATAATACCAATTTTGTCTCCTGGTTGAATTATTCCAAGTTGTGCTATTCCAGCTCGAAGATTATCAATTCGGGTACCAAATTCACGATAAGTGGTCCACTGAAATTCTTTATTAGCATTTTTTTCACCAAATGCCAGATTATCAGGGTATTTCTCAACCGTATTTTTATAAAAATCAACTAAATTATTTGGTTTATCGTACTGAAGGCGTACTTCATTTTTTCCATAAAACTCATATGACATGTTATTCTCTCCAATCATTCACTTAAAATACCTTTAAAAATAAATAGTGATATTCTTATTATTTGTATGTAGTATTTTTAAGGATTTCTTTTCTCTTATCCGAAAAATGATTAAAAAATTCCTTAGAACCAAAAAAGGTTCTTTCAAATACTGAATTCCTTTTTCGAAAAAAAATTTTTCATCGATTAATCCTTTTTTGCTACATTTTCCATTTCGTAAGGAATAACGCAACAAGCTGTCAATTTTTCGATTTTAAACGATTCATTTTCTAACCATTGTCGGGTTTTCATGGTAGGTTTCACCATTCGAGACACACCAGCTTGAATTGCCCATTTTTCTGTATGAAATGCATCATTCCAATAGGGTCGCATGCATCCTAATGAAATTTCTGCATGTGGAAAGAAATAATGCGAAATTAAAATTATTTTAGCCACTTCCTGGGGTGAAACCAGTGAAAAACGGGAATCCATAACACCTTGTCTTCGTGGTGGGATCATTACAATAAAAACAATTATTTCTGGTTGAAAGCGATTCAAGTATTTAAGTGCAGTTAATTCACCTTTTATACGACCAAAATTAGCTCCGATTAAAATATGGGGGATGACATTAATTCCATTGTTTAAAAGGGCTTCAAAGCTATTTTGGTAATCTTCAGGTGAGTGCTTGAGGTGAAAAATATTTGTAATTACTTCTGAATCCAAGTTTAGATCGAAAGATACAGCATCTATCCCAATTTTTGCTAGTTCTTGGGCTTCTGAAGTAGAAACCAACCCTACGTGAGAGTTTAAGTAGAATTTTTTTCCTTCAGGTGTTTGTTTGAAATCTTGAATTACCTGAACGAAATTAGAATAATTCACTTTTCCTTCGGCATCACATCCTCCAGAAAGAAGTGTTCCTACTTTTCCAGATTTGCTTAAATTTGCCAAAACCGTTTTCAATTGAGACGAGGTCGCTGCTGGAATCATGGATGATAGATATTTCCGATCACAATGTTCACAATTCAGTGCGCATGCCTTGCCTGTTAATGAAATGGAAGGAAATTCCCTTCCGGGAACATAAACTTTAATATTTTTTTCCTTTCTTTTGGGGAGAGAAAATTTTTCATAAACATTCTCAAAAAAAGGATCCCATGAATCATCAGATTGAAATTGAAGAAATTTGTATGCATCTTGCCAATTAAAAGTCTTTTTTAGCATCTTTTCCAAAAATTGGTCAAGATTTGAAGAGGTAGCTTCATAGTTCATTTTATCATGCCACTGTACCTTTTTTCTTACATATGTTAGTTCATGGAAATTTCCGTAACCACTCTAAAGTAGCATATTTCTTTGCCACTAAACGCGAAACTGCATTAATTTCTTCAGAAGTTAAAGATTTCTCTTCCAATTTCATTTTGAAGATTTGTTCGAAGCTTTTCTGAAAAGCCCCTAAAAGTGCACTTTCTTGGATGGATTTTGTGGAATTTTCTTTTGAATTTATTGAATTTAAGCCAGTAACCTTGCTTCGGACAGATTGAATCATTTTAGAATGTGATACTCCAACTGGTGCTTTTAGAACAGAATACATAAACTCTGGGTCAACATCAAGTAAAATAGTTCCATGCTGTAAAAGTACATCTTTCCGAATAATTTGGGCGTTTCCCGATAATTTTTTTCCTTGAGAAAGTAGCACTGGGCAATGAATTTTTCCAATGTCAATTGAATATCCCAATTTTTCTAAGCCTTGAGCAAGAGACTCTAAAACGGCAATGTAACGTTGGGGGACTTTCAAATCATATGTTCGGGGGCTGTTGATATTTTGTGGAATATCTGATAACCGTACGATGATCGAATAGGTTATTTCTTTATCAGAATCATGAAGAACTGCACCACCACCGGTAATCCGGCGAACAACTTGAACCCCGTTTGAATTGGCAAAATCCATATCTATTTCTGCTGAAAGGGATTGATGTTTTCCAATAGTTGCAGTTGTCGGTTCCCATTTGTAAAATCGAAGGGTATTCGGAGATTTGCCTTGAATCACTTCTTCAAGCAAGATTTCATCGATGGCCATATTCCGATATCCATCCGCGGTGGAAAAAGGAATTAGCCGCCATTTTGGAATCTTTTCATTTTCACCCATTTTGAGTAACCTCCAAAGCTGGAGTTGAAATTAAAGATTGTAACTCTGAATATATTAAATCTTTTTCAGAAGTTAGAAGTTTCCGGGGAAAACCGCTCGGTTCCTTCCCTGGTCTTGAAGTATAGTATGGACGATTGCAACCAGGACAACCAGCGGTATAAAAAGCAATTTCCTTTTCGATAATTCTGTTTAAATCTTTGGCAGTGAAATCTCTAATCCTGGTCAGAATACCGGTATCGGAAAATTGAAATTGATGTAACGGAATATGTTCGAATAATAACAAGTATCTTGCTAACTGAATTCGTCGAAATGAATTTATGGATGGACGTGGATGATGCTCCATGGGGGTATGCTGGACGGGTGTAAACATGAAAATTCCAGGTTGTATCTTCTTTTCAACCATCTGTGCAATATATCTAATTAATTCCTCTTCCGTTTCACCCAATCCTACTATAAAATGTGTGGTTACATGATAAGCTCCGAAGATTTCCAAGGCGTCATCAATTGCTTGAAGGTGAGATTGCCATTGATAAGGACCAATATGAGAAGGATTCTTGATTTTTTCGAATAAAGAAGGGGTACACGCATCTAGTGCAATCCCAATCCTATCAAGACCAGATTCTCGTAATTTGCGTAATTTACTTTTGGATATGGGAGGAATAGCCGTTGATATTGCTGTTTTCGGGTTTTGATGATGAATAATTTTTATAATTTCTGCAGCTTCTTCAAAATAACCGGGATAATTCAAAGTTTGGAGACAAATGCGTTGGAAGCGGTTAGGATTATCTGAATTTTGTAATTTTTTTAGAGATTCTAAGAAGAGATTCCACTTATAAACTGGCCAATTTATACGTGAGAGTTGTTGTGCGGCATGTGAATGAATGCTGGTGCCTTGCGGACAAAATTGGCATTCACCCAGGCAAGATTCCTCGGTATATGTCATTAAATAGCATGTAGTTGGAAACACATCCGTTGTAATGTTTGCTAATCCTAAAACAGCAGCGCTTCCTATTGATATACGAATTTTTTCGATCACAATGGTTCGTTCCTTATTTTTTCTCTTGATGTAGAAATCCTTTCGCAAGATTTTTAGCCATGAAGTCCCATAGAAATATAAGGTATTCATTAATTCCAATGTTAATGGGAATAAAGGGTTTTTCATTATAACAAAAAAAGTGGGAGTTTAAATGGAGACAAAACATGAAGTAGAATTGTCAAACGGGGTCAAAATTTGCGCAGAAGCTGATAAACTTGACAAGTGCTATCAAGAATTTATCGATGCTTATATTAAACCATATTATAAAGAAAGTAATGACTGGAATAAAACACTTAAAAGAAGCATAAAAGAAATTGAGCGATTATCAAACATCTTGCAATTATCAAGAAAAAAAGTCATTCAAGGTTTGCTTGAAAGTCTTGAAAATCGATTACATACAGACATTGCGGACTTGAATGGTGTTGATAAAATAGAAATTCTTTTTGAATCAATCGATGATTATGTAGAAACCATTCAAAAATTAGTTCAAGAAGAGTCGAACCCAGAGGAAATACGCTTAAATGTATCCGAATTGGTTGAGAATTTGAACCTTTTCGAAATAGCGGAGTTATTAATTCATTTCGCTAAAAAAAGTGCTTAAATTGAAATTAACAAAAAAAGAAGAAAACCCCCCGCTATTTTTTCTTTTCTTTCCCGATTTTGTCAAAATCTAATTCTTC
>CAYRPF010000009.1:0-34601 GCA_964426185.1 uncultured archaeon
TCAGGACTCCAATACGCGCTACTGAACATACTACAAAATTTTACCATGGGAAAAATTTCTAACTTTTTATATCTCCTTTTAAAATTAATTACTAGTCATAAAAAATGATCTAGGGGATAATATTGAAAAAAATTTTAGTAGTTTGTCCTATTTGTAATAAATCTAAGCGAATAATAGTTCCAGAATCTATTTTTAAATTAGAAGAAGGGTCGTTATTGAAATTGGTAATTAAAAAAAATCAAATTTGTCAACATGAATTTGGATTACTTCTAGATTTTCATTTTTCAATACGAGATTATGAGATAAATGAAGAAGAACTTAATAGAATTAAACAAGTCAAGCCAAAAGAAGAAGATTTAACTATTTTTGATATAATGTTTTAAGAAATAAATCAATTTGGTTCAAAAACAGAAGTTACTTTTTTTTCTCTTTCATCGACATATATTTGAAGTATTTGATTTAATTTACCAATTCTAAAATTTTTTTGGGTAAAGCATACCAATTGAAGTGTAAAACTCCCCTTTTCAATTGGAGTTATTAAATTAACTGAAAATTTTGTTTCTTTAAGGGAATCGAGATGGATTTGAGAGAATCTTTTGTAAAAATTACTCTCTTTATAATGAATTTGGAGATCAACAACTATCGGAATAGATTCTGGATTATAAAGCAGAAGATCTACTTTTTCGAATATACATCTTATTTTTCTATTTTTGATTTTAATAGAGTTCAACTCAGAATCTGAAATGTGGTGTTCTAAAAACTCTTGAGATTTTTGAATTTTTATTGAATTATTTGCATGGAATATTAGATTTCCTATCTCTATTTGAGGAAGTTGATTAAATTCTTCAAAAAATGGAGAATTTTCATTCTCATTGGATAGGTTACTCAATTTTATATAACTTAATATCCGTTCATAGGTTAAATCTTGCTTTTCATTCAATTCAGGAAGATTTTCAACATATAATGGGGAGAAAATAACACTGCCAAAATTTGCTACTTGAAATGTATCCTTCAGTTTTAAAATCTGTAAAATAGATTGCATGTTGATATTTTTCAGAATAAAAGGAGCAACTAAAATACCATCTACCGAAAAATTATCCAGCAATTTTTTTGGAATTATAGGGATAGCACCAGTAATCAAAATTTTAGAAAATTGCCTACCCTCTTCTATACCTATAAGAGGATTTTGATTGAAAATTTCAAAATTATTTATCTCGGCATTTTCTAATTTTCGTTTTGTGAATAACGCAATATCTGGTTGTTGTTCGAGAATTGTAATTGAATGAACCACTTTTGAGATTACAGCTTCTATATATCCTCCTTTAGCTCCTAAAAAAAGCACATCATCCGTTTCATTTAATTCTAATAGAGTAGTTGTCATACTTATCATATGAGGCGCCGATACGGTTCGATTTATTTTTTTATTCTTATAGAAAAATAAAACGGGGCGATCTCCCAATACAAACCATCTTAATTGTTCTGGTGTAAAAAATAAATCTAAAGGAAGTTCCTTTAATACATGGAAAATCTTTTTATTCCTTAAATAGCCCATTTTGATATGATTTAAAAGCAATTTAATGAATAATTTTTGATAATCCATTGGAATTTCCTCCGTAAAATATTCAAGAAATATACATACTTAATATTAACTCCTTACCAACTGTAACATATAAATTAGATTTTTCATTGTGCATTCAATTATCTGGTAAAAATTGTGGATAAATTCGATTTTAGTTAAAAATCAATAATTTATGGATAAATTTTCTGTTAATTCTTCAAATACACTTCTTTTTCTAATTCATAAAAATATGTCTTTCAAAAGAAATGTTTTAAAACCCTAAAATAAATATTTAAGGATTTATTTTATTATATCAAATAAGAGCATTATTTTAACCAATTTCAATTTCTCTAAAACATAAGAGGATTACTATATGGCCATTGAAAAAGAAAAGGAAACAAATCCTACCATCGAAAAAGAGAAAGATTCAAATTATTTGATAACCTACACACGACATTTAGAGCGACGTCTTCGTAATTTAGAATCTACTAAATCAAAATTAGAAAGAGAATTGTTGGCGAGTCAACGAGACCTAGATAATCTGCGGAAAGAACTTGATCGTCTTCGTCAACCTCCTCTAATATCTGCACATGTAACAGATCTATTACCTGATCACCGTGCAATTGTTAAATCAAGTTCAGGACCTTCTTTTATTGTGAATATTGCCCCTAAAGTAAATTTTGAAGAAATTCAAGTTAACGATAGAGTTGCATTGAATCAAAGAACATTTTCAATTATGGAACGACTTCCAAATGTGGTAGATCCTCAAGTTCAAGTGATGGAAATCACTGAAAAACCAGATGAATATACCTATAATGATATTGGTGGCTTAGAAGAGCAATTAATTGAAGTTCGCGAAACAGTTGAAAAACCATTGCTCAATCCTGAATTGTTTGAAAAAGTAGGTGTTATCCCTCCGAAAGGAATTCTCTTATATGGAGTTCCTGGGACGGGTAAAACAATGATGGCTAAAGCCGTCGCTAATGCAACTCAAGCAACATTTATTCGGATTATTGGAAGTGAACTGGTTCAGAAATTTATTGGAGAAGGTGCCCGAATGGTTCGAGAATTGTTCGAAATGGCTAGAAATCATTCACCCGCAATAATTTTTATAGATGAATTAGATGCAATAGGTTCAAAACGATTACAAGTGGCAACATCTGGGGATCGTGAAGTCCAACGAACTTTGATGCAGTTATTAAGTGAACTTGATGGATTTAACAATCGAGGAGATATTCGAATTATTGGTGCAACTAATCGTCCTGATATATTAGATCCTGCCCTTTTACGACCAGGTCGTTTCGATCGATTAATCGAGTTCCCTCCTCCAGATGAAGAAGCACGCATTAAAATCTTTCAAATCCATACAAAAAATATGAATTTAGAGAAAAAGGCTCGAAATTTCAAGCAATTTTCTCATTTGACAGAAAACGCTACTGGTGCAGAAATTAAGGCTATTGTTATGGAAGCGGGAATGTTTGCTATTCGAGAAAACTGTGAAGAAATTAAAGTTTCTCATTTTAAGAAAGCAATTGCCAAAGTAATGAAAACTTCAAAGAAAACTCATGAAAAATTTGAAATGTATGCCTAATATCCCGCTTAAATCTATCCCATAGTTAGTTGTGGTTATTTGTGAGTGATGTCGAGGTTCCTGCTAACGGCTTAACGTGATGGTAGTGCTTGGTGCCTAACGGCACCATGACTGATTGTGCAATAGTAATTGACTAATTATGATATACTGTGACATAAGGTCGGCGTTTGGATATAACGGGATGAAAGTTGTTGTGCGAATCAACTATGGGAAAAGAAGAAAAAAATGTTAATCTCTTTTTTTTTTACCCTTTCTAATTTCTTTTCATTTATAATTTATTAATTATATCTTTGATATCATCTTTTTGGCTCTTTTTCAGAAAAATTCTATACTAATCATGTATTATTTTAAGATGATTCCATGTGGTTAAATCAACGCAGTCGAGAAGAAATCCGCTCTTTTCTAATAGCAGTTTTTGGATTTCAATTTGATGATAAAATTGCTTCAATCTTGATAGAAGCATTTCCACAAATGAACTTTCAATTTTCAAGAAAAACCAAAAAAATAAAATATATTTTTTTAAACGAGGAAGTTTTTGCAGCATATCGCCCGCAAACGGGGAAATTTTCATTAGGTTTTGGGGCTGCAGAATATTTAATTGAGCATACTGAAACTCCCAGACTGCGTGCAGTAGTTCAGTCCGATATTCAAGATTTTATAAAAAGCGGAAAATCTGTGTTCTCTCAACATGTAGTAAATATCGATCCTTTGTTGCACATTGGAGATGAAGTCATAATCGTTAATGAAAATGACGAACTACTCGCTTTGGGGAAATTAACATACCCTCCATTTTATATAACTCAAAATGTTAAAGGTAGTTGCATTAAAGTCCGTAAAGGAATTAATGCAAGATCGAAGTAAATTTTATTATTTTTCGGAATTTTACTAACTATAGAAAATATTATTCATTCAATTCGGTGACTAAAGAAATATGGGCAAACTACCCAAATCCATGCAAAATCGTAACAAACAAATCAAAGAACTACGTGCCAAAGGTAGTTCTCATAGCAAAAGTAAGCATCGAGCACCTCCAGTAGCCCAAAATCGTCAAATGCGGCGCAGATTGCAGAAACAAGGCATCGGTGACATGGAACAAATTGAAGCTCGACGCGTAATCATTCAAAAAGATGATGAAGATTTAATCATTGAAAATCCTCAGATTATACGAGTCGCTCAACAAGGTATGAATGTTTATCAAGTAATCGGAGAAGCCGAACCTCACCCTTCTGGTAAATATGTGGGAGTCGGTACCGATTTTGCTACTGCGGATGAAATTGATGCATCAAATATTACCGCTGAATCAAGAGGTAATTTGCAGGAAGCGATAGCTGAAGAAGAGGAAATTTCATTAAATGTTGAAATTACTGAGCAAGATATTCAATTAGTTGTGATGCAGACTAATGTGAGTCCAGAAGTTGCCAAACAAACACTTCAAGAAACAAATGGGGATTTGGCCAAAGCCATTATTAAATTAAAAACCCAATAAAAAACAAAGTCAAAAATAATCACGGATAATCCCCTAATATCTGTTCCAAAATTATTTTTATTTTTCACTCATTACCATGATTGAATTATTATGTCAGCTATCGCCTCAAAAAAAGCGGAACAAGAAAAAGGTCCTGAACAAATCCTTTTTACTATGGGTTTTGTATTTCTCGGCACAATAGTTGTAATTCTTATTCTTACGTTACTTTTCTCATGGAATTTCTTCTCTACAAACGTCCTGGGACCAATTATTTACTTTTTGCTCCTCTCGGGGCTTACCTTTGGATTTGGAAGTTTATTAAAAGAGACTTCATATTCTGAAAAAATAATTAAGAATTGGTTTTTTGGATTTTTCGGAATAAGCATTATCATAGGAATTGTTTTAGGAGCGTATATGTGGTAATTACTATTTGGTAAGGACTGAATTAGAGCATATAATAGTTATTATCGAAATCTCTTTTTTCTTTCTTTCTGCGATATTTTTCTATTGATTTCACTATCTTTTTTTGTGAATAAATGTCAAAGAATCTGAAAGAACCAGAATAAATTAGAGTGAAAAGTATAGAAAAAAAAATTTTAAGAATCGAAAGAATTCGAAAATAATCCGGTTTCTATTTACTCTGAAGCATTTGGTTTAATTCTGTAATTTTTTGATCGATTATCGCAGAAAATTCCCGATTATTGGAATCTTCGACAAATGAAAATGCTTGTAGATATTCTTCTAATGCTTTTTGGTGAAATCCCATTAGTTCCAATAAATTTGCCTTTTCGGCAATAGATTTAGCGATTCCGAACCGATTTGATAATTGTAGCTTTTTTTTAATAATTCTATTATAAATTTCCAACGCCAAAGTATAATTTCCTTGATTTTTTGCTTGTTCTAAATTCTGAGCTAACCTATAAAGCTCAATAATATCTTTCATTTCTTTCATAAATTAAGCGATTCGTTTCCGCCTTTTGAAATTCTTTAATATACGCATCTTATCACAATATTTTCTTGATAGATGTACTGCGAAAAATATAAATGATGTACTGCGAAAAATATAAATGATGTACTGCGAAAAATATAAATGATTATATGGCTTTGCCTTCTGAATCTGTCCTAAATTTCATAAAAATCCGCGTTGTCTGCAAAGTTGCTCAACCATTGCGGAATTTTACTTGTTTTTTCTCAACCACCCCAACACAATCTTGGTCTTCTATTCCCATGTTGGCTACTAACGATTTTGAATATGTCGCCTATGTATCCGTTGAAAAATCTGATTCGCAAATTTATCTCTTTTTCTTATTGGAAACACCTAAAGGAGAACAAATTATTGACAGCAATAACGGAATTTTTTATCAGATTCCCATATATATTTTATCTTCTGAAAAATCGGTTGAAAAAACAAGCACTCTTTCCTCAAAACAAAGTCAACAGTTTGATATTCCTTCTCCTTTTTCTTCTTCTCCTTCTTCATCCTTATCCCCTTTTTTTCCCTCTGGAGTGGCGTCATCGGATGGATCTCTTGCGAACCCAAAACCATTAGTAGAAAACTCAAATAAAAACTTACCATCAATCAGCCAGTCTATGCCCCATTCTTTAATCTACGTAGAAAACCCATTTAGATATTCAAAGATAACAGATAAAAATTCCATATCTCATAAAATAATCAAATTTCAAGCATCTCCTGTTTGTAATCTTACCAATTCCAAAATAAGAAAAAATTCATCACCATCTCAAAAAGAAATTTCCGATTATTCGGTTTGTTCCAATTGTCAAGGGCGATACCCCAAAATTCTTCATATTTGCCCTTACTGTGGATATGATTTTTCTAAGTAACTCTTAACGAAAGCTCGATTCGGGGATTTTTCCAAAAAAGTGAAATTAATAGGGTCAGAGTTGTTAATTTAAGTGTAGAATAAAAAATCCTCCTTTGAAAAAAAATGCTCCATTAGGTTGCGAAATATATATGACAGATAATTATGACTTCTTATTTAAATGTGTGATCCTCGGAGATGGCGGCGCTGGAAAAACTGCCATTGTTGTAAGGTTTTCTCAAGGATTTTTCAAGGAGCATTATAAAATGACCATCGGTGTTGAATTCGCAGTAAAAAACATCCAAGTCAAAGCCGCTGAAAACCACACCTATAATGTCAAGTTACAAATTTGGGATACAGGTGGTCAAGATAGGTTCCAATACGTTCGTCCTCTTTACTACAAGGGTGCAATGGGTTGTATTGTTTTATTTGATATCACAAATCGTGAAAGTTTTGAGCATATTCCACGGTGGGTTGAAGAAATACGCAAAGAAGCAGGGAAAATACCGACTTTGATTGTTGGGAATAAAAGCGATTTGAGTCTTCAACGAGTAGTTTCCCGGAAAGAAGCGGAGAAATTTGCCAAGAAATTAGGTTTTCTTTATGCAGAATCGAGTGCTAAAAGTGGAGCAGGAGTGGGAGATATTTTTGAGATTTTGGCTTTAATGATGATTGGTGAAGAAGTTCCAAAAGAGTTGATTGAAGAGAACCTCGTTAAACAGTTGGAATCTTCACTAAAGCCTGTAGAGACAAGCACTTCAGTACCAAAACCATTGGGTATGTCTTCTTCTTCAAAATTAACGAGTCCACAGTTCTTAAATTCCCAAAAACAAGTTATTTCACCAAAAACAAGTGAAAAATTAGCTGGTGAATCTGGAATTTCTCCAGAGAAATCAACTAAATTTGAACCTTCGACAGTAAATCCTTTCAAAACCAGTCCCTTAGTCAGTTCAAAAGCCAGTCCATTTAAATCTTTAAAAAATAAACCCACTCAAGTGGAAGAACCCCAAAAAGTTTCAATCTCGGAGGAAAAACCTATTTTTGAGCCGATAAGAAGAAAAACATTTCCAACAGCTGCGAGACATGAAAAAAATTCTATGGATGATGAACTATTCATCCCCAAACCACCCCCCAATCCATTTGTTCCCAAAAAACCTATTCCCGCAAAAAAACATGTCTCAGTATCTGGAACTAAACCAAATTTTCATGAAGAAATAATACATGGAAAATCTACCACAGCAGAAACTTTAGAAAACTCACCTTTTGTGAAACAAACAAGTGATTCTGGAATTAATACTATTGTTCCTTTTGAAAAACAAGAAGTTAACCCATTCCTTGCCATTAAATCGGAAAAAATTGAACCAGAAAAACCTCAAGTAGATTCTATAAACTTTTTTATCCCAGACGTTCCACCAAAGCCTTCCTCAAAACCTAAGGAACAACCAGTAAAGCATTCATCACCGACCTCCTTGCTAAATCAATCTCCAATACCAAAATTATCTTCCATATCAGGTTCAACACCAAAGTCAACATCATTTTCTACCCAATCCAATATTAAGGCGGAAAATTCTGCTTCTAATGGTAGTTCTAAGAGTTTCATTCCCTCAACTCCAAAACCATTTACAAATCCCCAATCAATATCAACACATACTGAAGATATATCTTCAAATAGTGCCATTCCATTTGTCGATTCCAAACCAGCATCGACTACCGTGAAAATCGATAACAAACTCAAACCTTTTATAGTAGGTGAAGAACCTTCTAAACAAGAAAATGATGTAAACTTGAATCGTGAAATGATAGAACAAAATCTCCAATTAAAAATACAGACAAAGACCTTTACTGGAACTACAAACCCATTTTTAACTCCGAAAATTACTGCAGTCCCACAAGTTCCTAAAAAACATGCTTCAAATCCTTTAATTAAAAAACCAGACAATAGTGAACCCAAACAAGTTGTATGTCCAAATTGTGGTCATGTTCTTCCCAGTAAATTTAAATTTTGCAATAAATGCGGCGCACAAATTAACAAATGAGCAATTATGAGTGAATTCAATCTTAGATTATCAGAACTCCAAAAGCAAATCCACGAAATAATTATGGAATTTGGGGGATATTGGGATCCTCTGGTTATGTTAGCTGCAGTAGTGGAAGAAGTAGGGGAATTAAGTCGTGAAATAACCCACTTTACTGGAATTAAGCCAAAAAAAACCTCAGAATTTCACAAATCTGGTATCTTTCAAAATTCTCTTGTTTCTCATGATTCACTTGATTATCATCAATCTATAACCGCGCTATCTGAAGAATTAGGTGATACAATGTTCAGCTTAATCTGTATTGCCAATTACTACAAAATTGATTTGGAGAAAATCATGCCTCAAATCTTACTGAAATATAAAAATAGAGATAAAAATCGATTTTCTTCACACGAGAAAATTCAATGATTCCATTCTTTAATAATAAGATGGCTGGAACTTTCAAAGATAGCGGGAATTTGATCGATTTCTTCCAGAAACTTTCGATTAATGGTTTCTGTATTATCTGCCGCCAAAATGAACATCAAATCGTATTCTCCAGTGATATAAGAGATTTGTTGAACCTCAGGAATCTTTTGCAGTTGGGCAATCACTTCCAAACTTTTTCCCACTTCAACTTTAACAAAAGTCATAATCTTTACTATGGTTTTTCTCATTTCTGCCACACCTCCAATACAAAATGCGAATGAATCTCTTTTAAACCCGGAATTTTTTCAATATTTTCAAATATCGGAACCAAATCTTCGCTGCTGGGTACAGTGATTTCTATTAATAAATCAAAATAACCAGAAATCAATTGGATTTTTCGTATTTCTGAAATATTTTTCAAAGGGGCTAAAAAGTCCTTTTTATATTGCGGTTTAATTTTCAAAAAGCTGACAACATGAATTTCCATTTTTATTCACTTTTTCCTATTTTTTCATTGAATTTTGCTATTATTTCTTGTTAATTGTAGGTAAGGATCGATCTACACTCTGATTTAAAACTAAAAGGATTTTATAATGTTTTAATCCAGGCAGTTTTGCAATTCTTTCTTGAATAACTGAGTTCATACTTTTAGAAGACAGAAATTGAAATTCAGCCATTACATCAAATTCTCCTACCAAAGAACGAACTTCTCGGGCAGATTTGATGAGGTATAACTTCTTCATAACCTTTATGTGGGAGCGAGGTTCTATTTTCAAGAAGATATAGGCATGTATCTGGGCTTGAGTTTCACTAACAAACTTCGTCATAATTGAGATTACTAGCAAAAATATAATTATATACAACCATGAATAAGGAAAATGCTCATCTAGAAGAGTAACTCCCAGTATAATGTTAATTATTGGCTCGAGAAGTTGCAACACACCTACCCATAGATCGAATGATGCTTCTTTAGGCCAAGAAGTGGATAATGAATAATACAATAGATAAGGGCTAATGGTCAAACCCAAAATTAAAAACATTCCATTTAGCGAAAATGTAATATCACCAATATTTGGTAATTCCAAGAAGAATTGTGAAATTTCATTTTGAATCAATTGATTTGTTATCAAAAATTTCGCCACTATCATTAAAGGGATGTAAGATATTACACAAAATAGGCTAAGTATGGCTAATTTCAAGAGAACACGAATTAATTTATAGTTTGGATTAGCATTTATAATATCAATTTCGTTTGCAGATATGCGATCCATACCGCTAGAAATTACGAAAAAGGTCAAAGCTAAACCATAAGCAATTATTAAGAGTAGAGATTGCCAAGTTAATTGTGAAACCGAGCCGATTGGTTGTGAATTAATTCCCATGATAACAGCAGCCGCTATCAAAGTAACTAAATAAATAAACTTGAAAGCCGACATTTCTTCCTTTCCCATCCCCCATTTAATCGCTGCTATAAAAATCAAACTTAGAATAACTCCAATAGCGGTAGTTATGGCTCCAATAGTTTTTAAACAATAAAAAAACAGCAGAGTCATTAGATTTAATCCTAATATAGATATAATTAGTAAATATGACCATTGGGGGATATTGAAAAACTCTCGATTTTTTGAGGTGAAGTATTTCACAATTTGAAAAAATTCAATTTTAGACGGATTATTTTTCTTGAAATAGCCAATTATCAATATTACAGTTGAAATAAGGAGTAATGTTATTGCCATAGCTAAAAATCGAGTAAATATTATTATAAATGTAGAATATGTTTCAAATAATTGATGAGCTGGATAAGGAATTAACCCCCATAAGATATTGCAAGTGCTCAATAGTAATATTTTCCACGTTAATTCCTTCATAATAACTCCCTTTTATTAACGAAAGCTGGTAAATAAAATTATGCCCATAGATCACTCTATCAAGGTATGAGGAAAAAATTTAAACAAAAATGTTTTTTTTTTCAAATTTACTCCGAAATAGTTTTAATTTGATGCCGCTACACAATTGATTATTTAAGAGAATACATAATATTACTAATTTTCTAGTGTGACAAAAGCTTTAATTTGATGATAAGCACTAATTAAACTGGTATGGGTGTGAAAGCGATTTCAAACAAAGAAATGAAATATATTTTGGCTTTTGATCACGGAACGTCTGGAATGAAAACGGCTCTTTGCTCCATTCATGGAGAAATTTTAAGTTTTGCATTTCAAAACTATGATATGTATTATTTTGAACAAGGTTGTGCTGAACAAAACCCTGAAGATTGGTGGCAAGCTTTGTTAAAAACGAGTAAACAAGTTATTGATCAGACTAATGTTGATCCTTCTCAAATAATCGCTATCTCCTCTAGCAACCAAATGGATGGTACCATACCTGTTGATGCAAATGGAAGCCTTCTTCATAATTGCATCACATGGTTGGATAGTAGAGGTTCCACTGTCATTAAAGAAAAATTTGGGGGAATAATTGGGGGGTATAATTTCAAAACTATATCTAATTGGCTTTTTCGTACTGGAGGCGTTCCTGGTCTTTCTGGCAAGGATATCATTGCTCACATTCTCTGGTTGAAAAAGAATTTTTTGGATATTTACGAACGAACGTGGAAATTTCTGGATTGTAAAGATTTTCTCAATTTTCGTTTAACTGGGAAAGTTGCCACTTCGTATGATTGTGGTATACTTACATGGCTGGTAAACGACACAGATATCAATAATATTCATTATGATGATAAGTTAATTCGTTTAGCACAGTTAGATCGAGAGAAACTTCCAGAAATTTATCCAGCAACTCATATTTTAGGTCCTGTACTTCCTGAAGTCTCCCAAGAGATAGGAATTCCCAGAAACACTCAAGTTATCATTGGAGCTGGGGATATGGCAAGCGCAGCGATAGGATCTGGTGCTCTAAATCCAGGACAGGCACATGTATGTCTTGGTAGTTCATCTTGGATTATCACTCATACACCTCGTCGAAAGTTGGATATTGATCATTACATTGGATCAATTCCTTCAGCCATGCCATCTATGTATATGATTGTCGGCGAACAAGAAGCAGCAGGAATCACCTTATCTTGGTTAAAAGACAATATCTTATACCATAAGGATCAACTCCTACAGGAAGAACAAAAACCCGATGTTTACAAAATTTTTGACTCTTTGGTTGATGAAGTGCCCCCTGGTGCAAATAATCTGATCTTTACCCCTTGGTTGTATGGGGAACGCAGTCCTATGGAGGATCATACTCTCAGGGGTGGATTATTTAATATCAGTTTGGATACCGATCGTCGCCATCTTTTACGTGCGATATTTGAGGGGGTGGCATTTAATTCCAGGTGGTTACTTCAATACGAAGAGCGATTGATTGGGCGAAAATTTTCAGAGATTTCGATGATTGGGGGCGGTGCATCTAGTGATGTTTGGTGTCAAATATACGCTGATATTCTAAATCGAAAAATAAAGCAAGTAGAAGGCGGTAAAGAGGCAAATTCCATCGGAGCTTCCCTAATTGCTTCTGTGGCTTTAGGAAAAATAAAATGGGGTGATATTCCTAATTTGATTAAATTTAAAGCAGAATATACACCTCGCTTGGAATATAAAGAAACATATGATAAATTATTTCAAGAATTTACCAATATTTACACGAATAACCGCAAGATGTATCAGCGGTTAAACCGGTTCAATACGTCCTAAGATCTCATAAGATATCATTCTTCTTCCACAGTGACTTCTTCATAAACATTTTCTTGTTCAATTTCTTCCAAGAAACGCGATGGGCCGCTGATTTGATCGCTATCAAAACGGTGAATGATTTCTGGATACGTCAAATAAAGCACATCCTTTGCTCGAGTACATGCTACGTAGAATAATCGTCTTTCTTCTTCGATCTCCATAAGATCTCCGATAGAACGTGAAGAAGGCATTCGACCATCAACAAGATTAATTATATAAACCACTTTCCATTCCAATCCTTTAGCTTGATGCATTGTAGATAAAATTAAAGGACGTTCTTCTTCGGTACGATCTCCTTGAAGGATTGTTTCCCCTTTAAGATTATATTGGGTTAAAATATCTGCAAGAAATTCCCGAACGGAGTGATATTTAGCCGCGAAATTTTGTAATTCGTTGAGGTCTGCGATTCTTTCATCCGCATTAGGATATTTATTGGAAAAAAAGGGAGTTACATATTTTGTGAAGGTTTTTAATAGATTTGGTAATTTGGGCCATTTATCTTCAGGAAGCATATTTCTAGAGTGTGAGGAAAAAACGAGTTTTCGCAGAAGTTTCTGCAATTTCCCTAAATTTTCCAGCCCAACTTTGCGCAATCGTTTGCCCTTGAATACCATAGGTAGATTGCAGAATACAAATGCACTAAGTAAATTGGAATCTTGGCTAATTTGGGTAATGATTTTCTGGGCTCCATTATTGGATATTCCTTCATGCATTGATAATACCCGAATCCACTGAATTGTATCCGCATGATTTACTAAAATACTCAGATATGCTAGTAAATCCTTAATGTGTGCTTGTTCAAAGAATCTTACCCCTGCTCGTAATTCATAGGGAATATTTTGTCGAACTAATTCATGTTCAAGTTCTAATGCATGGAATCTTGCTCTGAACAACACGGCTTGCTCATGTAGTGGAATTCCTTCATCACGATGGGTTAAAACTTGTTGACAAATCAATTGGGCTTCTTGTTCTAGTGAGATACATGGAACAACCATTGGCATATCTTGATTTCCACGAACCGCACGGAGATTTTTTGGAAATCCTTTGGTATTTTTAGCAATGCTGGAATTAGCCATAGCCAAAATTTCTGGAGTACTTCGGTAATTTGTTTCTAACTTGTAAATTTTACAATCAGGAAAATGCTTAGGAAAATGTAACATGTGCTCATAATTACCCCCACGGAAACGATAAATTGCTTGTGCATCATCGCCCACCACTGTTATAGAAGCTGCTTTTTTACCTAATTCGTAAACGATCTGTGCTTGAATGGCGTTTACATCTTGAAATTCATCCACTAAAACATGACGAATTTTTTGAGAATAATGAGGGCCTATTTCAGGGTGTTTAAGCAATTTCAAATAATTTACCATGAGATCATCGAAATCCATCACATTATTTGCGCGCTTTTGCTTGGCGAAAATTTCTAAGGTTTCAGCAATTTCTTGTTTTAAATGTTCATAAGCAGGATAGGTCGTGGATATAATTTCTGAAAGTGTTTTACCTAAATTAATCATTTTGGAGTAAATATCTAAAATTTGCTCTGCTTTGGGATGTCGTTGCTTGTTTTCTTGATTAAATCGATTAGAAATGATAAATTTCATAAATTGCTTTTGATCTCCAGAATCTAAAATTGTAAAATTAGGTGTATAACCGATGGATTTCGCATATTTTCTTAAGGCTAAATTGGCAATATGATGAAAAGTCCCCGCTTTTAAGCCTCTAATTTGTTTACCGATAAGACCTTCTACTCGAGAAATCATTTCTTGGGCAGCTTTTTTTGTAAAAGTAACCAGAATGATGGATTCGGGAGCTACGTGATTCTCAATTAAATAAGCCACTCGATATGTTAACATCCGTGTTTTTCCTGATCCTGCTCCTGCAATAACAAGTGCTGGGCCTTTAGGATGTAATACCGCTTCAAGTTGTTCGGAATTCAATTCTTGCTGGTATTTTGGTGGAATTTCGATTGTTGCTTTCTTTAATTTGATAACTTTCTTTGTCATAAATTTTATCACGGAGAAAATTGCGTTTCAATTTAGGATATTTGCAAACCTTTTAAAGAATTCCTCTCCGTTATATTACTGATTTAGTACGAAAGTCAAAATCGCCGATTTAAAATTCCTCGTAAATCTGCAAGGAAAGCATCAATATGGCTTTGGGTGACATGTGGCATACTCACAAATCTCAATAAAGACCACTGTTCGAAATATCCCAAATACCATCCATGCTCCCTTAAAATTTGGTTTAATTTGAAGATATTTCTCGGATTATCGTATTTATTGGTGAATTGGATGCCAAGAACATTGATTTGTGGGGATTGTGCGATTTGCAGATGTGGAATCTTCTGAATTTGATCTTCTAAATATTTCGTTAAATCCCAAGATTGCTGCATGATTTTCAAAAATCCATCCATTCCTAATAAATGAATTAGACCCCAAAAAGCAATAGCTGGCGCTCCAGGTCGAGTTCCTAAAATATTGAAACTCTTAAAACCACCTCCTGCCAAATAAGGAATTTGAAATCCATTTTCAATTTCAGTTTTCTGATTCCGAACTAAAATGATGCCAGATGGATTAACATTCATTCCCATTTTATGGGGATCTACACTGAACGAAGAAATATAAGGAGAACGAAAATCATATGTCGGATATATATGCCCTAATTTCTCTAAAAATGGTAAAACAAATCCGCCGAATGCACCATCTATATGTAGAAACTTACGGTGTTTTTTGGCTAATGATGAGATATTATCTATAGGATCTACCAATCCCAAAGAACTAGTGCCTGCTATCCCCACCAAGGAAATAGTATTTTCATCAATTAATGTTGCATAAATATCCATTTTTGGGCGATAATTATCATCTAAAGGTGCATATCTTAATTCAATATTCATCAATCGGGCTATTTTTTTAAAACTATAATGAGCCGCTTCAGACAGGACGATATTTGGTTGTTTTATTTCGGAATGAATTGATTTTGCTAAATACATGGCTATAAGATTAGATTCAGTTCCTCCCGAAGTCATATTTCCTTCTATTGGTTGATTTGAAGTGTTTCCCAATAAATTTGCCATCATTTGGATTAATTGAGACTCAATCTTTGCAGTTCCGGGATTTAATCCTCTATCCCCTAGATTCTTTTCCAAATACTTTGAATACAATTCAGCAGCAAATGGATGAGGTTGGGTGGACATTGCTCCCAAAATTCGACCCGAATTATAAGAAACATCCGACACAAGTTTTTCATTTATTAAATTATACACAAACTCTGGATTTGAACCTGAAATCGGGAAATAATTAGTTAAAAATGCGTTTGGAGAAAAGAGGCTATCATAATCTATTAAAATTTTACTTTTTTGGCTTAATTCCATTATTAAATCATCAATTCTCCATATATGTTTTTTTATTACACACAAACAGACTGTGCATTTCAAGGTAGATACTATCTAAAAGTATACTGTCCAGGCCAAATATTTTTCCTTAGCTCATATCACGCTAAAATTGCCTTAAAATTTTAGAATGATCTAGTTTATACTATTAAATACGAGTAATTAAATCACAAAATTGATTTCCCATAATAATCAAAGATTTAACATTTTTTTCCTACTTATCGCTTAGTCACTTACCATTCAATAATTAATCGCTATATGTCCAAACTCCGATCTTATACTTCACTTTTTCACAGTCATCAGATAACTAACACACCATCACATTAATACGTTAGTTCCCACCCTCAGATATTAGAAAAAGTTTAGAGAGATAATTGAAAATAATTATTTTTATTTTTCCCGGAGCATTGAGGAAGCTGATCAAAGGGTGATCAGTGGTTGATTGTTATTAATCTCCCTTTATTTCAGGAATGGTAAATATGGGTGTAAAAAAAGAATGTGAACTTTGCGGTCGTGAAACCAATTCTCTTTTTCGGCGCGAAATTGAAGGCGTGTTGATGTATGTCTGCTCGGATTGTAAAGAATATGGCGAAGAACCTCAAGTAGATCGCCAAATGCGGGCTAAACAAGTTCGACGTAGTAGAAATAGCGAAAAATTCCATGGCATGTATGGTTCGAAAACCAATTCATCTACAGGAACTACTCCTTCACGTTCAACTATGAGTTCTTCCTCACGTTCCCTTTCCCATTCACGAAAAAGAAAACCTCGGATTGCAAATCTTAAGGTAATTGATAATGCCGCAGAGATTCTTAGAAAATGTCGAACTAAATTAGGGTTTTCATCGAAAGATTTCGCTCAATCAGTACTAATCAAGGAAAATTATTATAAACGTATTGAAAAACAAACTACTCCTCTCCCAATTGATATTGCACGAAAATTTGAAAAAAAATATCACATTGACTTAATAAAAGAAGAAGAAGAAGATGGTGCTGATCGTGAAATTTTATCACGCTTCATGGCCAAAGATTCTAAATCTTCAGAATCAGTGATTTATTTCAAAAAACGAGGTCAAAAACCCGAATACGATCAGTAATTTCATTAATCTAGGATCGCTTTATCGTGAAAAAATACGCAGTTATAATTCAAGTCTTTCATCCTCATCTACATCATTATTCCATAACAGAGATGGAAGGATTGGCAGAAAGCGCAGGGTACGTTATTTGTGGACATGTTACTCAAACGGTAGGGCAGATAAACCCCACCTATTTTTTGGGAAAAGGCAAATTTCAAGCCTTGCAAGCTTTTCTGGATAAATTTTTCAAAGATTCTCAAAAAACGAAAGGAAAAGATACTCCAGAAAGAGATAATTTTATTTTACCATACTCAGAGTCAGATTCTTCACTTGATAGCGGTCTCTATGAAGATGATGATACTTCTGGGATTGTTTTTCCTTCTGAGTTAGTTAATCGTTCTCAATTGACTCTAATTTTTAATAATCGGCTGAGTTATTCGCAGATTTCGATCTTGGCGAAACAACTAGATGTATTGGTTAAAGATCGCGATGATATAATTTTAGAAATTTTCGAATTAAACTCCCGAACAAGAGAAAGTAAACTACAAATTGAATTAGCTCGCATGGCTTTACAAACAAATATCATCAAAAAAGAATTCGGAGCCCACATGTCAGAAAAACAAGGACGAGATTTTATGGGTAAAGGATTGCGAGGGTGGGAACCTCAACTACGGGCATTCAGACAGCGAAAAAAAAAAATCCAGCGCGAATTAGAAAATATTTCTCACCAACGAGCTTTGCGCCGCAAACGACGCCAAAAAATGTTCAATGTCGGAGTTGTGGGTTACACAAATGCAGGAAAATCTACTTTAATGAATACTTTGGCAAGAACTTCTTTAGAAACAGCTGATCATGAATTTACAACCATTTCTCCCGTCAGTCGTAAGGTAACTTTTCCTGAATTTGATTCTATGGGCCAATGGATCGGTGATGAAGTGATTTTAACCGATTCTGTTGGATTTATTATGGATATGTCTCCTATGTTAATTGATGCTTTTTTAAGCACCCTGGAAGAACTCCAATTTTCCGATTTGCTGCTTATTCTGGTTGATGGTGCGGATGAACTCTCTTTAATTGAAATAAAAATTAGTACAACTCTTTCCATTCTTCAACGAATCCATATTGATGAACTTCCCCGATTGTTTCTATTGAATAAAATCGATCTGTTAACACAAGATGAACTCTCAAAACGCTTGAAGGCTCTCTCCCAAATATATCCTCGAGAAAAATGGTTGCCAGTTTCTGCAAACGACAAATCTTCTTTACAAAATGTTATTAAAGCAATTCGGACTTATAAAGAGAAACATTTTCATCGTTAAGCATTTTTGCAGAGTTTTAATCGTTTTTTTTTTACCACGAATTAAGTTAATTCTCTGATTTTACTCACAATTTCCTTATGCAATTGAATGTACTACGAAGAAGCCAAAATTTTTTTTGTTATGCGAAATTTTGTTAGGTATAATCTGATTTTTAATTGCAAGCTGAATGCGGCGGTAATCAAGTGGTTAAGATGCTGGACTGCTAATCCAGTGCCTGTATGGGCGCGAGGGTTCAAATCCCTCCCGCCGCGTTTCAGAGCTTATCTTACTTATTCTCTTTTATTGAAAATATTTTAATTTTTCAGCCATTGATGAAGAATCGGCATATTTTAATAAAAGTGTTCATAATCAATCTTGGAATCTTGAACTATGCAATTCTGATGTGAATTTTAAAATAATTCCGTGAATTTACGCGATTTACCTTCCTGTGTGAACTTACATAAAGCATCTGCATAGTAAGCAAAAAATTTATTACAAAATAGAGAAATTGAAAAGATTGGAGAGAGATAAATGGTTCAACCGTTAAAATTAGATAAATCAAATTCTTTATATAAAGAAGCACTCGAATTAATTCCGGGCGCAATATTAGGAATTCGCCGTCCTTATAATTTTGTTGAAGGAGAATATCCCGTCTTTTTCGATCGAGCAAAGGGAGCTAAAGTATACGATGTCGATGGGAATGAATACATTGATTATCTCTGTGCTTATGGCCCCATTATTATCGGTCATCGTGAACCCGAAATTGATAATGCAGTAATTGCTCAAATTCAAGAAAAAGGATTTTGCATGTCATTAACTCAGCCTGTCCAGAACGAATTGGCTAAAAAGCTACGTTCTTTGATACCCTCTTGTGAAAAATGTGTTTTTGTAAAAACGGGTTCAGATGCAACTACTACTGCTATAAGAATTGCACGAGGTTATACTGGTCGCACTAAAATTCTACGATGTGGATATCATGGATGGCACGATTGGTGTGTCGAAGTGAAAGGTGGGATCCCTAAGAAATTATATGAAGATGTATTTGGATTTGAGTACAATAATTTAGAAGAGCTTGAAGCATTAATGAAACAACACGGACCTGAAGTGGCTGCAATTATTATTACCCCAGTTGGTCATCCCTTAGGTCACAAAGTTCAAATGCCGAACCCTGGATATTTAGAAGCAGTCAAGAAATTGGCTCATGATTATGGAGCCATTTTGATCTTTGATGAAATTCGGACTGGATTTCGGGTAAATCTCGGAGGGGCCCAAAAGGAATTTGGAGTGACTCCAGATTTGGCCGTATTTGGAAAAGCGATTGCGAATGGATACGCTATCTCTGTCGTGGTTGGAAAAGCAGAAATAATGGATGTGTTGGAACATGAAGTATTTTTGAGCTCAACGTTCTTTCCGAATAGTTTGGCACAAGTGGCTGCGTTAAAAACAATTGAGATTTTGGAAAGAGATGATGTTTTAGGTGTTGTTCGGAAAAAAGGGACTAATTTTGCCAGAGGTGTGCAAGAAATCATAGAAGATAGCGGTGTTCCGTGTGAATTTTCTGGCGGTCCTTGGATGCCTTTTATAACCTTCAAGCATGACCTGGAAAAGAAATATAAAAAGTTACGTCCGGCTTTTTACACTAATTTAATCCGGCGAAAAGTCTTTTTACAACCCTATCATCACGGTTATATAGCCTATCGTCATACTGATGATGATTTGAGTTATACATTAGAGGCAATTCAAGCAAGCTTGCACGAAATCAAAAATTTATAATGATTTTTTATTCTAATACAGGTGAACATAAATGGAGAAATTAATTATCACTGCGGCCATCTGCGGAGCAGAAGTAACAAAAGAAAATAATCCTGCTGTGCCTTATTCCATTGAAGAAATAGGGATTCAAGCTGAAAGTGCATATAAGGCGGGAGCTAGCATTATTCATTTACATGTACGAGATGATGATGGAACTCCCACACAAGATAAAGATCGATTTGCTGCTGCCATGGAAGAAATAAAGCGGAGATGCTCAGATGTAATAATTCAGCCATCTACTGGTGGTGCTGTGGGTATGACTGATGAAGAACGCTTGCAACCAACCGAGTTGAATCCAGAAATGGCTACTTTAGATTGTGGTACTTGTAATTTTGGTGGTGATGATATCTTTGTGAACACTGAAAACATGATCATTAAATTTGCTCAACGCATGAAAGAACGGGGTATTAAGCCAGAGTGTGAGGTCTTTGACAAAGGTATGATTGATATGGCCTTAAGATTACATAAAAAGGGTTATATTCCAGGTCCTGGCTCGTTGCATTTCAATATGGTCATGGGAGTTAATGGTGGGATCAGAGGCACTCCGAGGGATCTACTTTTTATGGTGGAAAGTATCCCCTCTGATGCAACTTTCACGGTATGTGGAGTAGGTAGGGCAGAATTTCCCATGATAACTCTTTCCATCTTATTGGGCGGTCATGTACGGGTTGGATTTGAAGATAACATATATTTATCCAAAGGAGTACTGGCTAAATCAAATGGAGAATTGGTCGAAAAAGCAGTCCGCATAGCCCGTGAATTGGGTCGAGAAATTGCCACTCCTGAAGAAGCTCGAAAAATTTTGGGTCTTAGATGATATTTTTTCTTTTTTTCTATCTTCCATTTTCATTATAAGAACCTGTGGAAATGATCTTCTTTAACAATTTGTGTGATAACCAATTCTTCCATATCTTCAATTAGATGGGAATTTAGGAGTTCTTGATGAACTTTTTCCATGAAAACTTGTTGATTCGGAGTTTTTGCAAATATTACAAAATTTTTAGTGCCTAATGTTTCATAGATTCCCCATACTTCTGGAAGTGGAGAAAGAGCATCAGAAAATTCTTTCATAGAATTGGGGTGGATTTTTAATTTGACCAGCAAACATATATTAAATTCATTTTGAATTTGTGAAAGATCTATATTCGCATGATAACCTTGAATGATTCCTTCTTGTTCCAACCGCTTTATACGGTAATTAATAGTGGATAGAGATACTTTCACCATTTCAGCGAGTTTAATTCGAGGGATTTGGCAGTTTTTCTGCAATTCAAACAAAATTCTCTTATCTATTTCATCCAAAAAACTTCTTCTTTCATTCATATTTGCTTCACTCCGAGATTTCCTTTAAGGAAGTCAGTAATGCTAGCGTAACATCATATAAAATTTGCACATCATTAACTTTCACCTTATAATTCGCCGGAAAAACCCCAATTTCAGTTGGCCCAATAGAAACGACCTGCATTTTTGGGAATTTTTGTGCGATAATCCCTGGTTCTAGAACCCAATAACTCCGATTCACTCGAACTGGATGATTGATTCGATCTTGATATATGTGCTTGACAAATTGTAAAAAGGAACCAGGAACTGCAGGTTCCCATACGGGGAAGTCATAATCATTTATAACGTTCCAACCAAAATATCTGATACACGATAATGTTCGGTTAAAAGCTTGCAGCTCTGCTTGATCATCCCCACGAGATTTACATGATAGTTCCACTCGATCCTCATAAAGTTGAATTTTTGCAAAATTGTTGGATATTTTACCCGCTTCATTTTCTACTGCAGTTTTACGAATTAATCCTTGAGGAATCCATGCTGTTAAGCTTATAATTTCTGCAGAAGTCTTTGGATCAATTACTTTAAATTCTTGAGACTCTGTGAGTTGAATTTTCAGATCTGGTTCCAGATTTTGACCGTATTCACTGAATCTTTTATATTTTTTAATGATATGACGAATTTCCTCTCGGACCAATTCTTCAAGTTTTGCTGTATTTGTTTCAGGCGTTGCAAACCAGACTTCAGTCGATTGAGGAATGAATCTATAAGATTTTCCTCCCGTCCAATTATTTAAGTATAGAGGATTCTGTGATTGAATGCGAACTAAAATACGGGAAGCGATTTTTAGAGCATTAGCTCGAAAAAAGTGAATTTCTGAACCCAATTCTCCTCCTTGTAACCCAGAAACTATCAAATGACAAAATTTTAATTTAGGCTGTGTACTTTGGTCTAAATATTTAATTTTCTTCCAAAAAGTAAATTCTGCACATCCCGCGGCGCCGTTTATAATTGAACCTATATCTACTGCATCAAAATTGAGCAGATATTGGCTTTGGATGTGTATCTCATTTGGATCCAAGTACAAAGCTCCAATAAATCTACCTTCTTTTTTTACCGTAAAAAGTGCTTCAATAGGGCCATGTTGCACATCACCGGAAGTATCGGTTAATATGGATAAAATAATTCCTACACCCACCACAGAATCATCCAATAATGGAGTACCGATAATTTCAAACCATTTTCCTTCGGGATCAAGATTTATAGAAGATGTAAGCAAATCTTGCTTAGAGTCAAAATTACTGTTAGCTAAATCATAATGAGCTTGAAGCAAAATTGAAGAAGATTGTTTAAAACCTGGGGTGGCTGATTTTGTAATAAAGATATTCCCTATAGAATCTTCTGATATTTGAAGATTTAAGTTAAATTTCTCATTTTGTCTTACTATCCACTGCTTAATACGTTGAGGAATTGGGATTAGGGAACGATATTTTGATTTCCTTCCGTAAATTTCTTTCAAAATTGTCCAGACTCTTTTAGGGGAGAGATCTTGATATTTCATATATAATTTAACTATGTGAAAATATATTTAATTAGTTTTTCGTTATTTGAAGAAATCACAAATCCCTTATATATTAAATTGAGTAAATTTGGAAAATAAGAAATGGTCCTTTTTAATGGGGGTTCGTTAATGATCTTGAACTTGATTTTTGAAGTTCACACGTTTTCTTTTAACCAGTATTGTTTAGATAATTAAAAAAGGTGTTCAAAAATGGAAAAACCAGGGAATAAATTCGGTACTCATCGGGTAATTTCACCCAAAGGAAGCTTACCTCAAAACTGCGATAAACTCGATAATAACATGGATATTTTATACGACAATGAAATTTTAATTGATGTCCAATCATTAAATATAGATTCTGCTTCTTTTCATCAAATAAAAGAATCTTGCAATGCCGATGAAGAAAGAATGAAAGAGCGCATGTTAGAAATTGTAGCCACTCAAGGAAAACATAGAAATCCAGTCACAGGATCGGGTGGGATGCTCTTGGGAACAGTCGAACGAATTGGATCGAAATTACAAGACAAGATCGATCTAAAAGTGGGAGATAAAATTGCAACTTTGGTCTCACTCTCTTTGACACCTTTGCGAATTGATGAAATTCTGAAAATTAATATGAACATTGATCGAGTTGATATCAAAGGTAAAGCCATTTTATTTGAGAGTGGAATATATGCCAAAATTCCTGATGATTTTTCTGAAGCTGTCGCGTTAGCTGCTTTAGATGTCGCTGGAGCACCTGCGCAAACAGCGAAATTGGTTAAACCTGGTCAAAAAGTCTTAATTTTGGGAGCAACTGGAAAATCAGGTATGATGTGTGCATATGAAGCGCGAAAACGTGCTGGACCCACTGGTTTAATTCTTGGAAATGCACGAAATGAAGCTCGAGCGGAATATTTAATGAAATATGATTTTTGCCATAAAGCAGTTATCGCTAATGCCCAAAATCCTGTGGAAGTTTATGAAAAAACAATGGAAGCTACTGGAGGAGAAGAAGTAGATATAGTTATTAACTGTTTAAACGTTCCTGACGCCGAAATGTCTTGTATTTTACCATGTAAAGATGATGGAATAGTTTACTTTTTCTCGATGGCTACTAGTTTTACTAAAGCTGCTTTAGGAGCAGAAGGTGTGGGAAAAGACGTAAATATGATTATTGGGAACGGATATACCCGAGATCATGCTGAAATCACCTTAGAAATTTTACGAGAGAGTCCTACTTTACGTAAGATGTTTGAAGAAAAATATACATAGTTGAAGAAGCTTTGATTATTTTGTATTTTTTTATTTTTCATTTATTATTTTTTATTTATAACCTATAGATGGGTGCTGTTAATGCGGGTAAATAGACGAAAAGAGTTATTCGGAGACGTTCCTGATTCAGATTGGAACGACTGGAAATGGCAAGTTCGGAATCGAATTGAAACCGTTGAAGAATTAAAAAATTACTTGCCTCTAACTCCAGAAGAAGAAGAGAGTGCAAAGCAATGCGTGGCTAAATTTAGAATGGCTATTACGCCATATTATTTGAGTTTAATCGATCCTAATAATCCTCATGATCCAATTCGCCGTCAATCTGTACCTACGGCTGCTGAATTGATTCCTTGCAAAAATGATATCGTGGATCCCCTTCATGAAGATGAGGACTCCCCTGTTCCAGGATTGACTCATCGGTACCCCGATCGGGTCCTTTTCTTGATTACAGATATGTGTAGTATGTACTGTAGACATTGCACAAGAAGACGATTTGCTGGTGGTCAAGACAAGCCAGCCTCTCAAGAACGAATTGATGCTGGAATTGAATATATTCGGAATACTCCCCAAGTTCGAGATGTTCTCCTTTCAGGTGGTGATGCACTTCTAGTTTCCGATAAAAGATTGGAATATATCATTTCTCAATTACGGGCTATTGAACATGTTGAAATTATCAGGATTGGAAGTCGAACACCAGTAGTGATGCCCCAAAGAATTACTCACGAATTGGTGGAAATGATTAAGAAATACCATCCGATTTGGTTGAATACACATTTCAATCATCCTCATGAAATAACCGAAGATTCAAAACGCGCTTGTGAAAGATTAGCTAATGCAGGAATCCCCTTGGGAAATCAATCCGTGTTATTAAAGGGCGTAAATGATAGTATTTTTACAATGAAAAAATTAGTTCACGAATTGGTAAAGATCCGTGTGCGACCATATTATCTATATCAATGTGATTTATCAATGGGATTAGTTGATTTCAGAACAACTGTTTCTAAAGGTATTGACATTATAGAAGGACTTAGAGGACACACAAGTGGATTTTGTGTACCAACATTTATTGTTGATGCACCGGGTGGAGGAGGAAAAATTCCCGTGCAGCCGAATTACGTTATTTCTCATAGTGAAAATAAAGTGGTTTTGCGTAATTATGAAGGTGTCATTTGCCGTTATGATGAACCGGAAGATTATAAGCCAGGTATAATTCACGATGAATATGAAGAAGAAGAAAATAATTTGACTGGAGTTATTAAGCTAATCCATGGTGAAAGTGAGCATGGAAATAATATCACAATCGAACCCGCGAATTTAGAACGGCATTTACGCAATCAAAGGCGATTAAAGAAAAACAAGAAAGATTAAATTCTTTCACAAAGTAATTGGGAATGGTAAAGATATTCCCACCTTTTTTCAACCAAAAGGAGGCGGTTTGGTGACAACAATCTTTCCTTCATTTTCTGAAGAAAAACTTCTTGAACAAATACTTCATCATCAAATTATTTCAATTATTGGATTAGGGAAAAATGTAGGAAAAACTACTACTCTAAATTATTTAATTAATTTACTTAGTCCTAATCAAAAAATTGCGGTTACCTCGATTGGAAGAGATGGAGAAAAATACGATGAAGTTTTTGGAACTCCTAAACCCAGAATTTATATTAATGAAGGAACTATTTTGGCTTTAGCCCGAAATTCTCTTGAAAATAGTGATATCTCTATAGAAATTCTTGAATCCACTATGATCAATACTCCATTGGGAAATATTATAATTGTTCGTGCTTTAAGTGCAGGATATGTTGAACTTACTGGGCCTTCCACTAGTCATGAATTGAAAAAAGTCTTCAATATTTTTCAGCAATTTGGTTCAGAGATAATTTTGGTGGATGGTGCTGTTAATCGAAGGAGTTTTGCTTCGCCCATCATAACCAACGCAACCATTTTGGCTACAGGTGCTTCCATTTCCCCAAATTTTGATGAAATTATTCTTGAAACAGAGTTTTTTGCAAAAATTCTAACGATTCCTGCTTTAGAAAAGACAAGAATCAAAAAATTAGTAGATCAAATCCCGAAAATAGGCATTATAAACGAAGATAATAATGTAATCTCATTTTCGGTTCAAAGTTCACTGGATCTCCCGGATTCAATGTTAGAACTTATTGATGAAAAAACACGCTATTTCATTGTAAAGGGAGTATTTTCCAATTCCCTTTTAGATAAACTATTCTCCACTATTTCGCCCCACCAACCACTTACGATTGTTATTCCAGATAGTACCAAAATCTTTTTGGATCGAAATCGTTTCAATCTCCTTCAAAAAACTAAATGGGAACTAAAAGTTTTAAAAGCTATAAGACTACTCTGTATTACCGTTAACCCCACGTCTCCTTTAGGTTATGAATTTAATCGAACATTGCTCTTGCAAGAACTTCGTAGAAGGATTTCCGTTCCTATTTTTGATGTATATCAAGGATTTGAAAATGAAAAATAACCAAAAAATTGATTAATATGCCGACTTTAACACCTATTCCGTTGAATCCCCGAGAAAAGCAAGTTATTGGGTGGAATTTTATAATGCAACAACTTTCACCTGAAACACCTTATGGAAATACACTAAAAGCAAATACAGGAATCTATTCATCGGAGGATCGACAAGAATTATTGGAGGAATTCGAGAATATCGCATATATGATTAAGAGTTTGCAAAATTCAGCAAGTATCCATGAAAAATTAGGATATGAGTTGATAAAACTTAAAGATATTCGACCCATATTGCGCAAGCTTCAAAGTAATCAAAATTTAGATGAAGTTGACTTTTACGAGTTAAAATATACGCTATTAGTTTCCCAACGAATCATAGGTTTGTATTCTCAACTTGATCTTTCCATCAAAAATATACAATTTTCTGACTTAAGTGAATCTCTTTCAATCTTAGATCCGCAGCACACACAGCTGCCTACATTTCAGTATTACCCAGAATATTCTGATAGGCTGCAAAACATTCAGAAAGAGAAAAAATCTCTAGAAAATACCATGTTTCAGCTTCAAAAAAAAAAAACTGTAGAAAAAAAAGTCAAAAACGCTGAATTTTTAGATGAATTAGAACACCTAAAGCAAAAACGCACCCTTCTGGTTCAACAAGAACAAGCCGAAATTGGGATTATTCGCAGAAATCTTTCCCATCAATTACTCTCTTATGTTCATAATTTTAAGTCATTAATTACTTCGCTTGGAAATTTGGATTGGCTGCTTGAAAAAGCAAAATTGGCTCTGCAGTTCAGTGGATGTCGCCCTGATATCCAAAAATTCTCAAAAAAAAAGGAGAAAATTGCATTGAAGCTAGAGGAAATGCACAATCCCTATATTGCCTCACTTCTCGCAGCCCGAAATAGATCTTTCACTTCTCTTTCAGTGCAATTCTCTCGAGGTGTTAACCTCATAACTGGGGCAAATATGGGCGGGAAAACAGTCTTACTTTACACTACCCTCTTGAATATTTTATTAGCCCATAGTGGATTTTATGTTTTTGCAAAATCTGCAGACATACCACTAGGAGCGTTTTTCAGCAGTATTTTCACAGATAATCAAGATTTATCTCAAGGGCTCTCATCTTTCGGAGCAGAAATTGTTATGTTTAATCGTGTTCTTCTTGATCATGAGAATGAACCGGGGTTTTTATTTATTGATGAATTCGCCCGTGGAACTAATCCCTCTGAGGGTAGAATGATTTTTAAAGCCATTGTACGATATCTTCAATTTTTACCATGGATTTCGGTACTTACAACTCATTATGATATTAAACCAGAACCTAATGTATCAAATTTTCAAGTTGTTGGGTTAAGAAACACCGATCTTTCTGCTCTCGCTCAAAAATTATCCAATATTCAAGACGATCCTTCTAGATCCGTAGCTTTAATTCAAGATCACATGGATTATCATATAATTCCGGTGACATCTAATACCAGCATCCCTATGGATGCAATTAATATTGCCCAAATTTTAGGGTTAAAACCTGCAATAATTCAATTTGCGAAGGAATTTATTCAAAATGACCTTCATCAAAACGTGAAGGAGTAATAAACACAATGGAAAACAAAACCATCAATCATAAACTACATTTGAACTGGCAACAAGTTCAAGAAGCACGCGATTCTGCTAAAAACATAGCCAATCAAATGCAGTCATTTATTGACCGGCACACAACTGACAGTGTAGAAAGGACAGTCTGCCGATTACTCGGTATCGATGGCGTTAATAGTTTTGACGTCCCTTTACCTAATGTCGTGGTGGATAATATCAAACAAGGTAATGGATTATCCATAGGTGCAGCCACTTACATCGGAAATGCAATGCTGGAAACCAACCTGTCTCCACAAGAAATTGCAGAACGGGTGGCTAACAATGAGTTGGATTTAACCACATTACCCATGCATGACCAATTTGAAATTCATTTAGCTCTTCAAGAGGTTGTGCAGAAAATCCTAGACAAAATTTCCCAAAATCGCCAAAAACGGGAAGAATTGCTTCAAAAATACGGAGATAAAGAAGGGCCCTACATATATGTCATCGTTGCTACGGGAAATATTTATGAAGACGTAGTTCAGGCTGTGGCTGCTGCAAAACAAGGCGCAGATGTTATTGCAGTTATTCGGACGACTGGCCAGAGTTTAATAGATTATGTTCCTTATGGAGCCACTACAGAAGGTTTTGGAGGAACATACGCTACCCAAGAAAATTTCCGAATTATGCGTGAAGCCTTGGATGAAGTTGGTGCAGAACTAAACCGTTATATTCGACTTTGTAACTACTGCTCTGGTTTGTGTATGCCCGAAATTGCTGCTATGGGTGCATTCGAACGCTTGGATTTTATGCTTAATGACGCCCTTTACGGGATCCTTTTTAGAGATATCAATATGAAGCGTACTATGATAGATCAGTATTTCTCCCGTATGATCAACTCCTATGCTGGTGTGGTCATCAATACCGGTGAAGATAACTATCTAACCACCTCAGATGCTTATGAAGAAGCCCATACAGTTCTTGCATCCCAGTTTATTAATGAGCAATTTGCCTTTTTGGCAGGTTTACCTTCAGAACAGATGGGTTTGGGTCATGCTTTTGAAATGAATCCCGGAATTGAAAACGGATTTCTGTATGAGCTGGCTCAAGCTCAGATGGCCAGAGAAATTTTTCCAAATGCACCGTTAAAATATATGCCTCCCACAAAATTTATGACTGGAAATATCTTTCGAGGTCACATTCAAGATGCACTCTTCAATGCCGTTACCATCATGACCCAACAACGCATTTGTCTTTTAGGGATGCTCACCGAAGCCATTCATACCCCTTTCATGCAAGATAGGTATTTATCTATCGAAAATGCCAAATATATCTTCAATAATATGAAGGATTTTGGGAATGAGATTACTTTCAAACCCAACGGCATCATCGAGCAACGCGCTCAATTTGTTCTGCAAAAAGCTCGAGATTTATTGAAAGAAATTGAGAAAAAGGGGTTATTCCAAGCTCTATCTGAAGGGATCTTTGCTGGTATTAAGCGGCCAATTGATGGTGGAAGGGGTTTAAACGGAGTGATTGTCAAGGATCCCAAGTATTACAACCCATTCATTGATCGGATGAAAGATTACCTGCAATTAACCAACGAGGAGGCAAACTAAAATGGGCGGCGGATTATATTCTTCTCATAAAAAAGATTTCGATACCACTCGGGATGAAACTCGATTAAAACCTTATGGTGATACCATGAATGACGGAAAGGTTCAACTCAGTTTCACTCTACCCATCAAAGATGGTGATCGTGCTGTAGAAACGGCTCGTCAATATGTAGAAAAACTTAATATGACCGACGTTCAAGTGGTATACCATCACTCTCTGGATAAAGAATTTACCTTCTTTGTAGTTTACGCATCTGCTATTCCCACTATAGATTATTCCAGTATCCAAGTAGAAGAATTGGAAATTGAGACCATGACCATGGAAGAAACCGATAAATTCATCGAAGAAAAATTCGGAAGAAAAATCGTTGTAATTGGCGCAACAACTGGTACAGATGCACATACAGTCGGAATAGATGCAATTATGAATATGAAAGGTTATATGGGACATTATGGATTGGAACGCTATCGGATGATAGACGCTTATAACTTAGGCTCTCAAGTGTCGAACGAGACCTTTGTGAAAAAAGCCATCGAACTCAATACCGATGTTTTATTAGTATCCCAAACCGTAACCCAGAAAAATGTACATATTCAGAATCTAACAGAGTTGGTCGAATTAGTGGAAGCAGAGGGCATTCGAAAAGATGTGGTTTTAATTGTGGGTGGTCCTCGAATTACAAATGATTTGGCTAAAGAGTTGGGATATGATGCAGGATTTGGACCTGGAAAATACGCCGATGATGTAGCAACCTATTTTGTGAAAGAAATCGCCAAAAGACAGAGAAAATTTGAAAAAAGTAGAAGAATTGTGAAATAATTCTTTTTCTGGAATTTTTTATTTTTATTCGTTGATGATTTCAAAAACCATCTTATCGATAATAGGCTTCTTAGTTTCTCTTTTATCAAAATACCAACCTACTATGTTGTTGGGTGTGATAATTACCATTACACCGGTTGAAAGATAATTTAAAATTTGTAAATCCATATCATGTAATTCCTCTTTTCCATCAGGATGTGTGTGAAATTGCCAGACGATATCAATCTGATCTTCTTCTTTATATTTCCTCATTTGGAATAATTTGCGTTTTTTCATGCGCATCCAAGATTTGGGTTTCTCATGTGCCTTAGCGGGATCCTTGGTTATCTCATATCCTTTGACTATCCCGAAATTTTCCTTGCGATCAGCAAATAACCATCCCGCAACAATTTTATTATTTTCTTCTTTTCCTTCTTTAGCTAAATCAATTAATTCATTATAAATTGGTTCTGGAATTAAGTATCTGAAATCAATGCTCATTTTTTTCTCCCAATAGTATATATATCCGATAAAAATTTAATCTTATGATTCTGATAAAAAACTATCGTATTTAAGAAAAAAATAGAAGGAATTTTATGAATAGCCAATTTAAGTTTTCTAAACCGGTTTGGGCCCAAGCTAAAGAAGAATTATTAAAAAATTTACAATCTAAACCTAAACATGGATTAAAATCAACCGATGCAAAAAGACGGTTAGAGATTGAAGGAGTAAATGAACTTCCCCCTCCGAAAGTAAATTTTTTCCGCATCTATCTCGCGCCCTTGTTTAACTGGTTGATAGTTGTCTATTTAATCGCGGCTTTGATCATGTTCATCTTTGGAATTATTACAGGAGAGGGGAATATGACCATGATTTATACCACTTTGGCCATCGTAGGACTCAATTGCGTGGTTGCAGTCGTACAACAAGCTCGGGCAGTTAAAAAACTTCGGGTATTACAAGCTTTGGCGGCGCATACTTGTATAGTAATTCGGGATTCAGTTGAGCAAGAAATTTCTTCTTCAAAGTTGGTTCCAGGAGATGTGGTATTATTGGAAACGGGAAATAGGGTTCCTGCTGATTGTCGGATATTAGAAGCGACTAATCTCCAAGTTGATGAATCCTCCCTAACAGGCGAAAGTGAACTCGTATCCAAAAATAGTGGTGAAGCACTCTCTCTTACTTTATTATCTTCGGATCTACCGCTACAGACTCAATATAATATTTTATTTTTTGGAACATATATCTCATCAGGTAGAGCTCGTGTATTAGTCTATGCAACTGGAGTGAATACTGAGTTAGGGAGGATATCCGAACAATTAAAACAACAACCGTTCCAAGAGATTCCCATCCAAAAGAAATTGAACAATATAGGAAAATGGTTTGCCCTCGGTGTTATTGGTTTTTGGGCAATGGTTTTGTTAATTCTCTGGATTTCGACCGGTAAGCTTGAAATTATCAAAAGTCTAAATTCTGCCATGGATATCATGCCGATTAATATTCCTTTGCTCACCACGGTTGTCATGTTAACTGGTACTCTTGCCATGGCCAACCACGGTGTAATTGTTCGTAATTTGACCTCGGTAGAAAGCTTAGGAAGGATAAGCGTATTGTGCACTGATAAAACAGGCACTTTGACCAGGGGAGAAATGTGTGTACAACATATCTGGACTCGTGGATCGCATTTTAAAGTTACTGGAAGTGGCTATATCCCTAAAGGAGAGATCTTTTTATTTGATAATCCCCAAAATCCCCAAAAGCTTGAAGATATTCATAATTATCCCCATTTACAATTACTTCTAGCAAATTGCACTTGGAATAACAATGCGAAAATTCAATCACCCAAGCTTCAATCTAAAAAAGAAACAGAAAGAAGATGGTCGATTATCGGCAGTCCTACTGAAGGTGCATTAGCCGTCTTGGTAAACAAACTAAAAAATATTAGAAATTTTAGCGAAATGGAAAATTTTCTTGTGGAAAAGGTGCATGAATACGAATTTTCTTCTCAATTAAAAAGAATGAGCACCATTGTTCGGACAGATTCTGATTCGTACTTATGTTTTACCAAGGGTGCCAGCGAAATTGTCATGGGGTGCTGTAATTGGCTGTTAGCGGAAGAAAATGAAGCCATTCCTCTAATTGACGAGTTAAGATTGGTTATCCTAAATCGAATTACTGAATTTGAACAGCAAGGATATAGAGTTCTAAGTTTTGCTTACAAAAAATTAAAAAATATTGATTATGAAAGTTTGGATACTGCTGAAATTCGCGATTCAATAGAATCAGACTTAATATTTATCGGGTTTGTTGCAATAATGGATTTACCTCGAGAAGGTGTTCAAGAAGCAATTCACACATGTTATCAAATGGGAATCGAAACAGTAGTAATTACCGGAGATAGTTTGCCCACTGCTACAGCTATAGGACAGCAAATTGGATTAAGACTGGAAGGTCCGAAAAGTTTACATTCTGGCAGACTTTCAAATTCAAAAGGTAAGGAAGAAATTCCTATTAACGAGAATATTGAGGACATCTCTTCAATTAAAATATTTGCGCGTGTTTCCCCCTTGGATAAACAATTTATTGTGGAGAAGTATCATGAGCATTCTAAAATTGTTGCCATGACTGGAGATGGAGTAAATGATGCACTGGCTTTACATGATGCGGATGTAGGTGTTGCTATGGGTATTCAAGGTACAGACATCGCAAAAGAAGCCGCAGATATGATACTTTCGGATGATAATTTTGTCTCAATGGTCGAAGGTATAAAACAAGGACGTGGAATCTTTGCAAACATAAGGTCTTTAATCTTCTTCTTTGTATGCATAAATCTTTTTGAAGGGATTGTTCAATTCCTATTGGCAGTAATTTTAGATCTACCATATTTTTTAAGTGAAGATTTCTATTATCAATGGGTTTTTCTTTCGTTAACAGTACACATGTTTCCTGGCTTAATGTTGACTTTCGATAATGTCTCTAACGATGTGGTATACGAAAAACCTCGAAATTCTCAAGAAATAATCTCAAGAAATGTATTGATCTTACTTTTAGTCTATGGAATTTTGCTAATTTGCTCAATGTTAGCTGTTTATTTCCTTGTTTATTCGGAAACTTATTCAAAATTTCTTAAAAAAGTGTTTCCGTCTCTTTCTGGGCTTGATTTCGGAAATTTAAATCAATACTTCCTCTTTACTCCTGAAACACAAGATTTGTGGCAGAATTTGGATTTTACTACGGCTAAAACTCTTACTATGTTAATGGTGGTTTTATTTCTATGCGAAACTTTCCTTGCGTTACAAATTAGGCGACCGAATAAGTCTCTTTGGAAAAGTATTAAACAAGATTTAACTAAAACGGTTATTTTAGTGATTTCATTACTATATGGTTTGTTCCTTTTTATCTTATATATGCCGGGTTTCCAAATTTGGCTGATAAATCAAAGGGTTGCCTTAAATTTTGTAGCCTTGAATATTGTTGATTGGATGGTTTGTATAGTGATTTCCTTCACTTTATGTATATTACCTTTCGAAGGGGTGAAGTACTTTTACCGAAGACACGCGGATGTAGGTGTTTTTTAATCAGAGAGATTATCGTGTTTAGGATCGAATAGTGGTATTAGCCGGATTTTTTTCAAATACCATGTATCAATCTCAAGTTCACTCTCTTGATTGAGTATTTGTTTTAACCGGGAATGGATGCAATACGCTGGAATAGGGATTTTCTTCTTAAATTGAGGGAATTCGACAATGGCCCGATTTCGTTGAATATCTCGAATTATTCCAGATAATTTAGTGTGAGTATTTCCATATGGCATCATATTTTAATTCACTCAAGATTATAAT
>CAYRPF010000009.1:34701-60844 GCA_964426185.1 uncultured archaeon
AAGATATAATCTAATTTTGAAGATTTTCTCACTTAAATTCCATTATTAGCGGTTCATTAAAAATTCACATTCTTTAGGAATTAAGCAATTTTAAGTTAAAAGAATGTTTATATTTAAACCGAATTTAAACCAATTAATTCTTTTTCTATATAAGTGAGAAACACCATGACTCAGATTATACCAACTTATTATATGGTTCATTTAGAACCTGATTTGGAACAATTTTCGTTTAAAGGATTAACTCTAATTGAGTGTTCAATAGAAAATTCTCTTTCGGAAATCCGATTAAATACAAAAGAGTTGAAGATCCACAGCCTAAAAGTAATAAATTCCTCAAATTCTGAAGAAATTTCATCAAAATTTGAGCTGAAACCAGAAACGGAAGAATTAGTGATTAACACTGAAAATCCCATTTCTGGAACAGTTATTTTGGAAATTGAATTTGAAGGAACATTGAACGACATGCTTTATGGATTTTATCGAAGTCGTTTGACCTATGACGGAAAAGTTACATATATGGCAACCACTCAATTTGAAGAGCGAGATGCCCGAGCTGCTTTTCCTTGCTTCGACGAACCTGCATTGAAAGCCAAGTTCGATTTGGAGTTTCTCATTCCTGAAAATCTGGAAGCAGTTGCAAATACGGACATTTCTGAAGTTCAACCCGCTGCGAATGGAAAGAAACTGGTGAAATTTGAACAAACACCTGTCATGAGTACCTATTTATTATATTTCGGAGTAGGTGAATTTGAATTCTTAGAAGATAACTCTAAAGCACCTAAATTACGTATTGTTGCACCGCCGGGAAAGGCTCAATATGGAAAATTTGCCTTAGATATCGCTCGAAAATCTTTTGATTATGGAGAAAAATTTTTCCAAGCCCCTTATCCTATTTCAAAATGCGATTTTATTGTTGTGGAAGATTTTGCGGCGGGAGCCATGGAAAATTATGGTGCAATCACCTTCCGAGAAAATTTGCTATTGGTCATTCCAGGGAAGACTTCAACACCTCAAATGGAGTCGATTGCTTCCGTTGTGGCCCACGAAATTACCCATATGTGGTTCGGAGATTTAGTTTCACCTGCCCGTTGGAAATATGTTTGGCTAAATGAATCTTTCGCAACTTATTTCACCTCAGCAATTCCAGATTATTATTTCCCTGAATGGCGTTCTTGGGAATCATTAATTGGCGGACGTGGATTAGGTGGGTTTACCCGTGATTCTTTGAAATCGACTGTGCCAATCGAACTTCCTGGTGATCAAGAGATTAATATTGATGCATCTAGTGCCCCAATAATTTATGCTAAAGGTGCTCTCATCATGCGGATTTTAGAAGGATACATCGGGGAAGAAAAATTTTTCCAAGGTATTCGCCACTATCTTAACAAATTTGCATTTAAAGCCGCCACCAGCGATGACTGTTGGATTGCTTTTGAAGAGGCCATTAATGAACCAATTATAGAATTTGCCAATTCTTGGGTAAAGCAAAAAGGATACCCTTATATCACCGTTTCACAAGCTGGAAGCAAGGTACACTTAGAACAGCAGCGATTTACCTTACTTCCCTTAGAAGATGATGCAGTTTGGTTTATTCCCTTAAAAATTAGGGTATACACATCAGACGGGGCTGAAGAAATTTTAGATTTTGTTATGAAAACTCGTACTTTTGAATTTGATTTGCCTGAAAACACAATTTCCTTCAAACTAAATGCTGATCAAACCGGTTTTTATCGTGTTAAATATTCGGTTGATCATTTTCGCAAATTGGGCGAATTTGTCAAGAAGGGACAATTGAATGTTTATGATCGCTTTGGATTGCAGAATGATTATTTTTCATTTATGCAGCAGGGTGATTATGAAATAGATGATTATCTCTCTTTTCTACATAATTACTTTGGGAACGAAAGCAGCCCATTGTGTCTTTCAAATATTGTTGCTAATCTTACTCGACTCGAATTACTTGTTCCGAGATTCCGAGAAAAAATTAAGGAAACAGGTCAAGTGATCGCAGAAAATGCTTTAGAAAAAATTGGATACGAACCACAGAGTGACGAAATTGGTATGTTAGCTGAAGTTCGCAATGATTTACTGTGGATGGGTGGTCATTTCGGTTCTTTAAAGATACGAAAATTTGCAGCGAAGCATTTCCAAGAATTATTGGCAGGGAATTCTATTTCTCCAAATATATTTCGAAGTGTGGTGCGACTAGGGGCAGAACAATTTCCAGATGCATGGGATTTTATGGTTGCTCAAGTGACCGATCCAAACGTGCCTGAAGCGGTTAAACAATATTGGCTGGGGGCTTTTGCATGCTTTACCGATCGTGATATGCTAGAAAAGGCCTTAGAGCTGAATTTAACTAAGATACCCAAACTCAATAGAGCCCAAATTCTTATCCTAGTATCTCGCAATCCTGTGGCAACTTCTTGGATTTGGGGGTATTACCACTCTAATTTCCAAGTATTGATGAAAGAATTGCCTAAATCGGCTTTGGGTAATACGCTTGCAACTATCCCTCCTATCGGTGCTCTTACTGCAAAACCTGAGGTATTAGAATTTCTGGAACAAATTGGAAAGAAAGTTCCTCCTGCTAAAGGAATTGTTGAAATGTCGGCTGAAATTGCCGAGCTTTATGCAAAAATCTATGAAAAATATAAATAATGCTTTTTTTATTCTTATTTTACATTTTTTATCTATTCATATCTGATGTTTCGATTTTTTAACATCTAAATCCTTCCTTCAAGGTCAAGCCCTATCTACAGTTAACTACAGCATGACCGAGCACTAACGGATAAATAATTGCTCAATTATATGTTAATTATATGCAAATATTCAACTGAATCTGCTTGTTGAGTGTGAAATTTGGATTTTAAGGATAAATTGAATAATAGAAATTCTGTAGGAAAAAAATCTTGCTGGAAACTTGAGAAAATTGGAAAGCGAAGTTAGATTGAAGATATAAAAGAAATGTTTAAAGGGGTAATTAATAATGGGCGTATCCTGGTTTGAACAGGAGATCTCCGCAGTGTAAGTGCGGCGTAATAACCACTATACAATACGCCCTGAATTAAGGAATTGCTACGACAATTAAAAATAGGTTGAAATCGATTAAATTTTTTTCGTTTTTCCTTTCAAATATCCTTATAGATGTAATTGTGGTGCATTTATTTGAAAAAGTTATCAATTTCGGTAGCAAGTGCACCAGAAGACGGCGGTATAAATGTGATTATTTTATATATCCAAGGGAGTAGATATTGCTGATAATCAAGAATTGTTCCATCATAAAAAATTATGACTGCTTTTTGGTGTTGATTATTAGGTGCAGAAGCGCTCAGAGCATGAATTTTATAGAAATTATTGTTCCGAGAATAGATTTGGGCAATAACCGGGTCGTACTTACGAGCAAGGTATTTATTTCGCTTCAAAACGCGGTACGTTGCTTTTTCTGCAGGGAATGAAATAAAAGAAAAGATATCGAAATATGGTAGAAGAGGTTGAATCAATTCCAAGGGGATTTTATTTATGTCAAGAAGTAAAAATAGTGGAGTTTTTTCATTTTGTTTCTCATGTAATTGCGATAACCATGATTGTGTGATTGTATCTGAAGAGTTTGCGAGGCTCTTGACTATATATCCTATCTGTTCTAAGCGATTTTTGATTTCTGCGGCTAAAACACCTTGAAAAAGAGATGTATTGCCGAAAAACACCACGGTAGCTCGCTTAAAGATTCGAGCGTGTTGAACTAATTTTGACGCATATTTTGCTGCAATGACGGGAGAATTAAAATTTGCATGGGGATTGATGGAAAGATCACCCCAAACCTTAGCATGATTGGAAATATCTACCGGAGCTAGATGCCGTATGATAAAACCTCGTGCTAAACTTCCCAATCCGGTGATTGCCAGATAAGATCTTATATCTATACATGAAGAAACTGAAAAAGTTGCTGCTGCATTTTCAAAGATAGGGTCGGTGAAGTGCCTAATATCCAGTAAAGTCATAAACAATGTAGTTATTTCTCCAGTGAACTCACTTGTAAAAGTATAGGGAAGAGAATGGTTAGTGTGTTGATATATCACGGCTGTGAAGTAGTTGTACAGCTTTATAATGGTGTTGTTAAAATTTTGCTGTTCAGAAGCAGAATCAAGAAATAATTTGTCAAAATTTTGCTGTATTACTTTCGTAAGCCGGTCAAATGAGCATTTATGGGCTTGACAAAGGTTGTGTAAGAATTCGAGCGGACTGAATGGATATTCCTTCTTGTTATGATTTCCATCCTGAATTTGTGAATTTTGCTCTGTTTGGTGAATTTTCTTGCTTTTATTATCATTCTGAGTATACTGGGAGTAATTTCGATAATTTTCGATGTATTTCAGAAATCGCTTAAAAAATTTGCTGAAAAATCGATAATGACTGTTGTTTTGGTTAGATTTGAATAATTTCATGAGATATTCTTGAATTTCGGCGATTTCTTTTACCGATATCTCTATAGAGTATTTATTTAGGAGAAACTGCGGTAAGTAATGGCAATCTTCGAAAATCAGTAGACTTTGATCGATGGAAACAAATTCATGGAAGAATCCAGGTTTGTATGGGTGAAATGTGAAGACATCTGAGTAGGAAACGAAAATTACATGAAAATGCGGAATTAATTCAGAGAGAAAAGATTTAAGCGGCCAATGTGTTCCATTGTTTTGATAGAAATCCTTTATTATTGGTAAAGATGTATATTGAAAATAGGATGAATTATTTTCTAAATTCCATAATTCTTCTAAACCACCTTGGAGTTTGAAGAAAGAATTAATATTATGTCCATCACTGGAAGAATCCGCTTGACATAAAGGAGGTACTGAAGAAGCTGAAGGAGATGATGAGGTTGAAGATGATAAAATGGATGCGTAATTTAACTGGTTGGTTGAGAAAAGTTGGTTAATTCCCCGAAAATCGCCAATTTGGAGTCGAGGGAATGAATGATCATATATGTGGGTGAAAATTTCAAGAATTTCGGATTTTTGAATGGAACTGTGCAAAACACAAACTAATTGTTGATGATTTTGAATAGCTACTGGAAGAGCTGCCTGAAGACTTAAACCTAAACTAGATCTAGGGGTAGAAGCATAAAAGATGATGTTCTTTCGACTATGAAGATCCATCTGCAGTGATTGAATTAAATTTTCTTCTTCTAGCTTTACATCAATTCCAGATTTTAATTCAAGGAGTTCTCTAGAAATTATTGGATGGGAAATAAGTTCACTTACTCGATCAGCCATTATTACTTGGTTAACAAGCCCTTAGATAGTTAAACAACCCCACCCCATTCGTTTATTGGATTTTTTATTGTAAATATAACGAATATGTTGGAAGAATTTATAGTTATAATAATATCTACAAAAAATTTCATAGAATTTTCAAAAACTTTAAAATTTGCAGCAGAAATGAAAATAAAAAAGAATTACCAATACTTTGCCACTCGTTCGGGATTAAAAACTGTCATTCGACAATTAGGTAAGAATTTTCCGATATGCGCAATCAATCCTGCAGCCGTTGTGCCCGATTTACATCGGACTGCCGCTTCCATCGGACCCAATCTATCGATTTGCATTATATCGATGGTATGGCCACGTTTGGCTAATGTTTTTTTGATCATTTGACGGGAAACACCCGTTGTAAAGATTGTGTCCCAACCTTCTTCTACCATCTGTCTGATTTTAACCAAGAAATTTTCAGAAAATTGGCCTTCTACTTTGGGTTTCCCTTTTTTTTCATAAGTTAATTTTGTGACTTCGAGCTCCACTGGTAGATGGTTCATTAAACCGTATAGATGAATAATCTCTTTAGTTGAGAGTTTGTCATTACCCACCAATTGCTGTCGTAATCGAAAAAGGGGAATTAATACTTCTTTACTCGGACCTTCAATACCGATATCTACAAAAACCCCAAATCCGACCGAACCTATCGAAGTTAATTGCCCGATTAAGGGAGTATTTTTTGGAATATTATTCGCATCAATGACCCGGCCGGTGAGTTCTTGTAAAATGCGAGAAACAAATTGGCATTCATCTTTATTAGGACCAATTAAAGTGATTTTTATCCTATTATCTAATCGAAATTCTAAATCGTCAATTTTCACGTCTAAATCGTGAGGGATCCGTTCTTCTAAAACTCGCTGAAAAGTACGCAAGAAATTAGTCCTTTCCTGGGCGGTTTTTGCCTTATTAATAGCATAAAATTGATACGCCGTAACATATGCGAGCGATGTGTGGTGCATTTGATTTAACTTCCTTTGAAATTAGTAATTAAAATTACATTTAACTCTATAACTTCTCCAAATTCCATCGAATTTAGGAAAAAATATATAGGTTAAAAGAAAAAATGTACGATATAACTTATTTTTTTTGTTTTTCTTGAAAAAGGAGGAAGATTATGGATATTGAACAACTCATCCCAGAATTTAATGCTTTTCAACAAGAATTTCCCGATTTCGATCTTTTTATCATTTTGGCCTCTGATGGAGAGGTTTTATACAGCAGCAATCCGGAAAAAGTTAATCCCGAAGAAACTCGTTCCTTAATGCACGCGTGGCTTAAGCGTGAATCTGCTTGTATGTTTGGCCAAAAGAGATACCCAATATTAAGTTGGGAACCCTTACAATTTGCGGCGCGTAATGTGAAAGGGAAAGATGCATTAGTAGGGACAATTACCCAATCCAGCTATTACTTACTTGCTCATTTGAAGGCGGGTGCAGAATTGGCGCCAGCTATCGGTGCCATCCAGTTAAATCGAAAATTTTGGAAGCTTATTTAATTCATTTTTTTGGTGTCTAGCAGTGTTGTGCTTCATTTAAACAACTTTTTATCTTACACAATCTTACAGTACCCATGAAACCTGAAAAAATTCTTTTTCTCCATGGTTATGAAAGTTCAGGGAAAGGATTTAAAGCTGAATTTCTCCGACAAATATTTTCGAAGATTCAAACTCCCACGTTAACAGGCGATTTATCCGCCCGCATGGAACAAATTCTTCCACTTTTTTTAGAACATGAGAGGTGGGTTATCATTGGTTCAAGTTATGGGGGGCTGATGGCAACACTTTTAGCTCAAAAGTATCCATCTCGAATTTCAAGGCTTGTTCTCCTTGCTCCAGCCTTAATTCCACCTTTATTTACTCCCGATCCATCTCTTTCTCCTATCGATATTCCCACAGATATATTTCATGGATTAAATGATGATGTAGTTCCGCTCGAAACGGTAAAACCAATCGTAAAAAAGATATTTTCCAATTTAGAATATCATATCGTGGATGATGATCATCGTCTTCATTCTACAACACGCCAGATCCCGTGGGAAAATTTACTCGTAAATAATACAATCAATCAAGGGTAGTAATTTGGAAAAACGGGCGAAATTCACAAATACCATTGTGGTTCCATTCGAATTCTTAACGCATCTTCAAATCTTTTTCTTGAATTTGAAGGTAGGTTGAGAGTGATTTGACGAGCTTGAGATTTGCATGTCCTAAAACAAGCAAAGCAACGGATACAAGATTTATCGTCTACCATGAGCGAATTAAAATCAATAGCATTCACTGGACAAGCTGCATAACATTCCCTACATGAAATACATTTTTCTTCATCTCGCACAGGTGCCTGAACCATTGTTTGTACCCGATATTGAGGATGAGGGAGGCTGTAATTAATATTTGGATTTTTCATATTAATTTCAAAAGGTTTTAGAGTATTTTCGGAAGGATCAGATGGTATTTTTCTAATTTTCTGGCTTAATTCTTGGCAAAATTGTCTTAACTTTTGAAAATCTTCATTATCTGGACGGTTTATGGCTAAAGGAAATTGTTGGTAGGAAAAAGAATGTCTCCCGGTGAAAGTAGCTGCAGCAATGACCTTAAAACCTTGTCTTTTTAATATCCAAACTAATTCTTCCAAAGCTTTTCCTAAATTTACATTTCCATTTACTACAAGTGCCACGCAAAGTTGGTTTTCCCCCTTAATTGAATTTAATTTCTGGAGAAATTGATCGGGAATTCTACCTGAATAAATAGGGGCCCCTACAAGAATTAAATCACCATTCACTTTTTGAATGCTATTTTTTCGGGATTCGTGAAGAGTAAGATCTATGATGGAAGAAATCTCTGACCCGAGATAATAAGCAATACGAAGACAATATTTTTTAGTATTTTTCGTGGGTGAGAAAAAGAGTGGTTGAATTGATTTCAGCTGCATATACATTTCTTTTTATTACCCCAAAAAATTTAAACTTCTGTCAATTTATTTTGATATAGAATGTTACCCCAAATGTTATAGAATAGTAAAAGTGAATTATTATGTTTTCAACACCAGGACTTGGATATGACCGTGCGATCACCATATTTTCTCCCGATGGCCGCCTTTTTCAGGTAGAATATGCCATTGAAGCGGTAAGAAGAGGAACTACGGCCGTGGCGGTTAAAAATAAAACTGGAGTTGTTTTTGCAGTGGAAAGACGCAATTTACCACTTCAAGAACATCTCGGAAGCGAAAAGCTATTTAAAATCGACGATCACGTAGGTGTTGCTATTTCGGGACTTACTGCTGATGCACGTACTCTTATTGATCAGGCTCGAGTTCACGCTCAAGTTAATATTTTAAGTTATGATGAAGAAGTTTCAGTGGTCGAAACAACCCGAGATCTCTGTGATCAATGTCAATTATACACTCAAAATGCTGGTGTACGCCCCTTTGGTGTTTCTTTATTGATTGGGGGGGTAGATGAAGATGGGACAGTGAATTTATATCTTACCGATCCATCTGGTGCCTTTTGGGGCTATAAGGCTTGTGCAATTGGAAGTGGTTCTACTCAAGCGCGAGAATATCTCGGTAATGAATATTCAGAAAGCATGTCATTTGAGGAATTACAACTTCTAACCATCCGAACCTTAAAAGAGGTAATTGAAGGAGATTTAGATTCAAATCGATTTGAAATTGCCGTAATTGATGCCAAGGATCGAAAATGGAAGCTTCTTTCCATCAAAGAAAATCAAACCCTTTTAGAAAAAATTACAGATTAGAAAAAATTACAGATTAAATCTTTTTTTCGAATTTTTCTTCTATTATTGAAATTCTTAAATAACATTCTTGCTTTATTTAAATAGAAACGGTAAGAACAGATATTGCCCCGATCGAGCAGCTTATAAGATAAAGTCTGTTATGATTTTACAAAAATCGGTCAAATTTGGGCGATATTTCAATCTATAGGGAATAATTGGAGAAAAGTAGGATGTCACACGCACGGGGTGGACCCAAAGGGAATTTCGATTTGGGGAAATATATTATTGTCAAATTAGAAAAAGCCAATCGAAACTTTGAAATGATTGCGGATCCGAATGAGGCGTGGAAAGCAAAACAAATCATCAAGAAATTACTGCAAAAAGAACCTGAACATCAGCTCCAAGTTGAGGAAATATTAAATAATTCCGATATTGATTTGGAAAGCATTTTTCCAACATATGATTTCTTCTTAAATGTTAAAAAAGGAGATCGCGTTACTGAAGCAGATTTAGAAAATGCTTTTGCCACTACTGATCCTCGCACTATAGCAGCCTATTTTCTGATAGATGGTGATTTTGCTTGGACCAAAGCCCAGCGTGATCAATGGTTAGAGAAAAAACGGAAGCAAATTATCAACATTTTAGCTCGAAATTCGATAAATCCCCAAACAAAGCGTCCTCATCCCCCCAATCGTATTGAAAAAGCCTTAGAAGAAGCACGAGTATCTATTGATATCAATAAACCAGCAGAAGAACAAATTGATGCAATTGTAAAACGAATACAAACCGTTATCCCCATTCGGATTGAAACTATTCAGATGGCTGTGAAAATACCAGCAGAATATGCTGCGAAAGCCTATAATACAGTGGAGCAATATGCTCAAGTCAAACAATCAGAATGGCAAACGGACGGATCTTGGATAGGTATGATTTCCTTACCTGCTGGATTACAGATGGAATTGTTAGATAAATTAAATAAATTGACTCACGGACGGATGCAGAGTAAATTAATCCAGAAATAATTATCACTGGTTTCATTTCATTCTCGTGATAGTTCTTGTGAGTAGCTTTGACAAAAAAATAGGTGAAAGCTAACACACCAAGCAGGCTGTGATGACCTCATACCACTTTTCCTATTTCTTCCCGTTCAATAAAAATATAAAAAAAATCTAAATGCGGTCTATTACCATCATAGGAGCTTGACAACTGATTAATCGCTGATTGTCAACTTCAAATTTTGAAGATAAATAGACGTATTAAGAAAAAACAAACACAGTGAACCTATATGTCCGCGGAGAATAAACAAATACGCGAAATCGTTACTCCAGGTCAAGTAATTGCCTCTGATCCCGAGTTAATGGCTGGAAGAGGGGCGATAAGAGAAGCAAATGGGGATATCGTCTCTGTTTTCGTTGGATTGAAAGAAATTCGGGGAAAATATGTGAATGTAGTCCCTTTAAATGGATTGTACAACCCTCAAATTGGAGATAAAGTCATTGGCCGAGTGATTGCAAAAACTCCTGTGAAATTTTTACTGGATATCAATTCCAAATTTTTAGGCATTCTTAAACCATCTGATGCCTTTAAACGTTCTCATCGTACTCGAGGATATCCCAAAACCATGGGCACTTATCGACTCCCTCGGGAAAATGATATGGATAAGTTGAAAATGGGTGATATGCTAATTTGTAAAGTTCTTTCAGGATCACGCACAGAAGAACCCACTTTAACTAGTTTAGGTCAAGAATTAGGATTGATCACAGAAGGTTTAGTTATTGCAATTGCTTCGACTAAAATCCCCCGAGTAATCGGAAAAAAGGGGAGTATGATTGCACTTTTGAAAAATTTGTTACATTGTAAAATTTTTGTTGCTCAGAATGGGCGAATCTGGATACACGGTCGAAATCCAGAAAGCGAACGGTTATTAATTGAAGTAATTTATAAAATAGAACGTGAAGCTCACACGACCGGCTTAACCGATCGAGTAAAAGCTTATATTATTAAAGAAAAGAAAAATAGAGGTATCAAATAACAATGCCAATTTTAGTACCTGAACCTCATGATGAGGTATGCTTTCGAGAAGACGGAAAAAGGTTAGACGGGCGCGCTGTTGATGAATTGCGCCCTTTTTCTTGCGAAGTTGGGGTTATAAAAAATGCACAAGGCTCTGCACTTGTTCGACATGGAAAAAATCTGATTTATGCTGCTATTTACGGACCACGGGAAGTTCATCCCCGCCATTTAGCACGACCAGATCGTGGTATATTACGAGTCTATTATAGGATGGCTACTTTTTCGGTTCATGAGAGAAAAAGTCCTGCTCCGAATCGACGTGAAAACGAAATTTCTAAAGTAATTCGGGAGGCATTAGAACCAGTATTATTTTTAGAAGCCTATCCTGATTCTCAAATTGAAGTATATATAGAAGTAATTGCCGCCGATGGAGGTACTAGATGTGCTAGTACTACTGCTGCATCCTTGGCTTTAGCAGATGCTGGAATTCCCATGAAAAGTATGGTGGTAGGTGTGGCTGCAGGAAAAGCCCAAGGTAAGGTCCTTCTGGACTTAGGTGATAAAGAAGATAAGGTGGGACAAGCTGATATTCCATGTGTAGTGGTGATGAAAGATAAATCGATTTCACTTCTACAATTTGATGGAGAAATGACTTTGGAAGAAATGAAACTCGGCTTTGAATACGTTCTTAAAGGAGCGGAAATCATTTATCAGAAACAATTAGAAGCATTACGTGAAAAATATAATAAAATTTCACGCCAAGCTGAAATTGAAGATGCAGAATTAAGCAAGGAAACTCCTAAAGAAGAAAAAACAGCATCAGAATCTACAGATACTGCGGTTTCTCCCGAATCTTCTGATATATTTAAGAGTGATGTGGAAGCAGAATCTGCTGAAAATACCAGATCTGCCGAAATTAATGAAACTCCTGAAGCATCTGAGACCCCCTCAACTGAAGGATCCGAAACAAAAACATCCCAGGAAGATGTTTCTTCCGTAGGTAAAGAAGCAAAAGAAGAAAATACACTTTCTGAAGAATCGGCTCCATCTGAAGTACCCCCCCAAGCCGGTGAGGACAATCCCACAGGAGATGATAAATAATGATGGATATTAACGATGTTGTTAGCAATTTAGAACGAAATTACATCTTAAAATTATTAAAACAAGGCAAGCGAATTGACGGTCGCGGACTTTTTGAATATAGAGAGGTTAAAATAAAAACGGGATTTATTCCCAAAGCGGAAGGTTCAGCTGATGTCTTTTTAGGTGATACTCGCGTTATGTGCGGGGTAAAATATGATATTGGAGCACCATTCTCAGATAATCCCGACAAAGGGGTATGCACTGTAATGACAGAATATGTTCCAATTGCTTCCCCTATGTTTGAACCCGGACGACCTGATGAAGTTGCTATTCAATTAGCACGAGTAGTTGATCGTGGTATTCGCCATACTAATTGCATTGATTATAAGAAACTCTGCATTAAGGAAGGAGAATATGTCTACATTCTGTTTGTAGATTGTTATATGATGGATTATTTCGGTAATTTAACTGATGCTTCTGCCATTGCAGCGATTGCAGCATTATTAAACACAAATTTACCCGGTGCTAAATTGAATGAAAAGGGTGAACCTGAATGGGATGGAACATATGCACCATTGACGATCTACGAAATTCCGTTAAGTATTAGTTTTGGAAAAGTAGGCGATGTGATTTTCGTCGATCCTAATTTATCGGAAGAAATGGTGTTAGATGGTTCTATTGCATTTGCTGTAGACGAGAAGAAGCAAGTAACTTCTATTCAGAAATATGGAAGTGCTACTTGGACTGTAAATGAAATAATGGAAACATCGAAGAAAGCCATTGAAATTGCTGATGAATTACGAGCAAAATTGAAATTACGCCAACATGTTCAACAATCGAATTCATAATTTTTTTATTTCAAGTAATTTTTCGAGGAATTTTTGAGTAAATCGGAAAATTCACAAAATTTTTTTAATTTGCTTCTTTCTCCTACTTATTCTTATTGCAAGTTGAAGTGAATTTTATGGCTAAAACAAAAAAAGTGGGTATCTCAGGAAAATTTGGCCCAAGATATGGTTCTACCTTACGTAAACGATGGAATAAAGTAACTGAAAAGCAAAAAGGACCTACCAAATGTCCTAAATGTGAATCTAAAATAAGAAATATGAGAAAGTTTGTTGGTGTGTGGGAGTGTCCTAAATGCGGAGCGCGTTGGACTGGTGGAGCATGGGAGAGCAGTACTGCCCGTGGAAAAGAATCTCATCGAATTGCCACACGATTAGCTCGTGAAACTTTAGAAGCAGAGAAGTAAACCTAAGACTTCACTTGTTTTTTCATCTTTTTTCTATGAAGCGTGAATCGGTATGCAGATTACAACCGAGGTTAAATTTATTTTTAATACAATCGAGCATCGGGATATTTTTTTTAAAAGCTTTTTACCTGAATTCAAGGGATTCAATGCTAAACGTTCTTCTTGGCAGATTTACCCTATTAATCCTGATTCAGCACATATCAATTTCCAGATTCAAGCAGAGGATGCCACTGCATTTCGTGCTACCATAAATTCTTTGATTCAATTTGCAAGTGTGGTTGAAAAAACACTAAATCTTGTTGAATAAAGTTGAATATCATTTCTTAGAAAAGAATAATAATGCTCTTTTCTTAGAAAAGAATAATAATATTATAGGGAGAAAAATTTAGATGCCAATAGTAACTCATCAAGATGAATATTTGTTATCGAAGATTGAAGTAGAACTTGCGAATATGATAAACTCATTAGCGCGGGAAATTGATTCAATTAAAAATCAAGAAAAGAAACTAGGGGATATGTATCAAGCGTATACCAAAGATTTGGGAAAATACATTAGAAAGATGAGAGATAAAAGTAAACAAATGGATGTTTTGGCCCGTGAAGATAAATCAGGAATCTCTAAAACTGAAGTCGATGCCTATAAAAAGCAAGTTCAAAAAGTGGATGACCGTATTCGAATGATTGAAGGCTACTATGATCGATTAAAGGATTTAGCTCTACAAAAGAACAATTTAACCAAACGGATGAAGGAATATGCAAGTTTAATGGTATCTCATGCAAAAATTAGAAATAATATTGTTGATATTGGCTTAAAGATAGAAAAAGAAAAGAACAAAATGGTCGCGGCTGAATCTATTTCAAGAAATGAAGATAAATTGAAAGATGCAGAACGTGAATTTGAGCGTAGTAAGAAAGAACTAAACAAAAAATGGGCTCAATTGGAAGAAGAACGAGCAGAAGTAAACCAAATGTGGAGAGCCTTGAAAAACTCAATAGATGATTTTGAATGATGAAAATCAGTGTTTTTTCTTTGTTTATTTCAAATGATTTTAGTTATGATTTCTCGCAATTGATTTAATGAAAAAGGTTTTTTTAAGACGTCTATAAATCCGTATTTTGATGGATTGGCCATAATTGGGTCGTTGGAATACCCGCTTGCAACAATGGCGCGAATATCTGGATCGAAAAATCTCAAATCTTGAATAACTTCTTTTCCACCTAAACCTCCTGGAATAGTGAGATCTAAAATTACAAGATCGAATTTGTGGTTATTATTGAATGCTTCTTTATACAATTGAATCGTATCTTCTCCATTTTCGGTAAAAACCGTTTCATAGTGCAGATGTTGCAAGAGTTTTTTCAAAATTCGCTGAATTGCTTTATCATCTTCTAGAATTAAGATTGATTGCTTTGTTTCTGCTTTCTTGTTATCTTTTTTTAATTCCTTCTTTGAGGTCTTTAGGTGTTTTTTTAAAAGTGGAGGTTCTTCTTGTACTGGAAGATATACAAGAAATTCGGAGTATGAATTATTCGGGTCCTCGGATGTATGAAATCCAATATAACCGTTGTGGTTTTTAATAATAGAATAGACTGCGGCCAATCCCAAACCATATCTTGATTTTTTTGTGGAAAAATACGGTTCAAAAATATTGGTTTGTATCTTTTCGGGAATTCCTGTTCCTTCATCTCTGATAATGATTTCAATATATTTTCCTGGTGGAATTAAAATTCGGTTTAAGTTGCCAAAAGGCTTAAGAACTTGATTGTTAAATTCTCTATTATAAAATTTTATGAAAATTTCGCCCCCGTCTGGCATGGCTTGATCGGCATTCATAACTAGGTTTGAAATGACTTGTGAGATTTGGTTAGGATCCACAACTACAGGCCAGAGATTATGGTCAAAATCTAAAGTGCATCTTGATTTCGAACCTCTAAGAGAAAAGATCGCAGTTTCAGTAATAATCGGGGTAAGATCTACTTTAGATTTTATTGGTTGACCACCAGTGGCGAATGTTAGTAATTGTGTGGTTAGATTTTGTGCCCTGTGAATAGATTTCTCTGCATCTTTCAAGGTTGCTTTAATAAATTCCAAATCATTTTCTTCCAAAGCTAAAGTTATATTTCCTAAAAGAGCTGTAAGAATATTATTAAAATCATGCGCAATCCCCCCAGCTAACCTACCAATGCTCTCTAATTTTTCTTGATTAAATTGGATTTGTGTCATTTGTTTAAGTTCGCTGGGCTTGAGGCAGAGTAAAATTGTAGAATTAGAAGTGTTTGTATCTAATCTATTTAAAGTAGCTTGAAACGGAATTATATTCCCAGAAAAGTCTATAAGTTCTATTTTGAATGATACGGTTTCGATTTCACCTAGTTGAATGGATTTGAATAAACTCTTTTTATTTAAATGACTGTTCGGGGAAATAATTTCAAATATATTCTTACCTATTAGTTTCTCTCTAGTTGCCTCTAACTTCTTCAAACCTTCTGAATTAATACCAAGAATTTCGTGAGATTCTAAATCAAATAAGATATGGATTACCGAAGAATCATTATTAGGAGATGTTTTATCTTGCAGAATTGAAGAAATTTGACATTCACCTTCTTAGTATTTGAAACTTTTTTGATTACCAAAAATATTTTATTTCAAATATAATAAAATTGTTACGAATAATTAGAATAAAATGTTTTTTTTTTTTAATCATTGTTTTACAAAGATTATAAGAATTTTTGCAACTTTTCAAATTCCTAAGAATTTAATTCTTCAAAATCTCCGATTTCTAAATATTCCTCCATACTTTTTGATTCAAGCAGTAAATAACCCGAATCGTTTATTCCCTTCAATTTAAAACCTTTTCCCTCTTTACCTTCAATTTTTGTGCCCAAATTATAAAGATTTTGATTGTATTCTTTTTTTAGTTGATTTTTGGTCTTTGAAGAAAAATTTGTAATTACATTTTTCCATATCTCCGCCAGAATGGTCGGTATATTCTTTTTTGCAAAATTTTGAATATTTACATGATAATCAATCAAATCAGAAACTGAAACGGTGGTATTTTTTAAATTTTCAGGAAAATTAGTCGAAGAATTATTAAAATTAATACCCATTCCAATTAATAAAATATGTTTTTCGGGAGTAGAAATAACTTCTAATAATATTCCACCGAGTTTACGAAGCTTATTGATTCTATTTTCTGAGATAATAACTAAATCGTTTGGCCATTTAATTTTTACAGGAATGTGAAATTCTTCAGAAATCATTCTCTTAAGAATGCTTACTACAGCGTAATGTAGAAAGATAAATTGCTGTGTTGAAAGAATATTGGGAAGTGGAATGGCTAAAGTCCCCCAAAAACCTCCTTCGGGAGAAAACCAATCATCATTTTTTCTTCCCCTACCATGATGCTGAATTCTCGCGGATAAAAACACTGCTTTTTCGTTCGAATCTTGAATAAATGGAATGATTGCATCTTGGGTTGAATTTACTTTATCTAAGAAGATATATCGAAGTGGAGGAGGCGGTAAACGTGAAAGATGTGAAGGAAGTGAAGGATTCACATTTAATTTAATATTATTGATGGCAAAAAGATTCTCATTTCATTCCTACTCGGAAAAGTGTGCTTAGTTTTTTATTAATTTTTACATTCAGATTGCTGATTCCTAAATATTTTCGTTTTAACCAATATCTCTTCAACTACTTTTACAATGTGGATTTCTCGAAGTTTGTTTTTATATAAAATAACATTTATTTAAATCAATAATGATTTTAAAAAAAACTAAAAAGGAACTAGATCCATCCTTGGTTCAGCTTTCTTCCTTAGATTCACTTAGAAGACAGTCTTTAAACGGTGGAGGCTCCCAAAAAATCGAAAACCAGCATAAAAAGGGAAAATTGACCGCACGTGAAAGGATTGAACTGTTAGTCGATCCTGGTACATTTATAGAAATCGATGAATTTGTGATGCATCGGGCCATCAAATTCGACATGCAGCAGCAAAAATATCTTGGGGATGGTGTGGTAACTGGATTTGGACTGATTCACGGGCGAAAAGTGTTCATTTATAGCCAAGACTTCACCGTAATGGGGGGTAGTTTGGGAAATGCACATGCTAGTAAAATTTCAAAGATTATGGACTTAGCCATAAAAAACGGATGCCCTATAATAGGACTTCTCGATTCTGGGGGCGCGCGCATTCAAGAGGGTGTGGATTCATTGGCCGGTTTTGGCGAAATTTTTCATCGTAATGTGCAAGCCTCCGGTGTGGTGCCACAAATTTCGGTCATTCTGGGCTCATGCGCTGGAGGGGCCGTTTATAGCCCGGCTTTAACGGATTTCATCATTATGGGTGGGAATCATTCATATATGTTCGTAACTGGTCCGCAAGTTGTTGAATCTGTAACTAATGAAAAAGTTTCCTTTGAGGAATTGGGTGGCAAAGAAATACACGGAAAAACTTCAGGTGTTGCTCATTTGACTACTGCCACTGAAGAACAAGCATTAGACTTAGTAAAAATCTTACTTTCTTATCTGCCCTCAAATAATCTGATGGATCCTCCCATAAATCCAGATTTTAATGAACCAGAAAATAGTGCCAATTTGAATAATCTCATTCCCAAAAAAGAGAATGAACCCTATGATATGATTATAGTAATTAAAGGAATTGTAGATGAAAATTCATTTTTCGAAATATTTCCACAATACGCGCCTAATATTATTACTGGTTTCGCTCGATTGGAAGGAAATTCCATTGGGATTATTGCAAATCAACCCTTATCCTTAGGAGGGGCAATTGACTTTCATGCTTCTGATAAAAGTGGACGATTCATTCGATTTTGTGATGCATTTAATATCCCGTTAATTACTCTGGTTGATGTCCCAGGTTTTATGCCTGGAGTCAATCAAGAACATGCCGGCATCATTCGTCATGGTGCAAAAATGATTTATGCCTATGCAGAAGCTAGCGTTCCTAAAATTACGATTATTACTAGAAAAGCATACGGAGGTGCTTATATTGTAATGGCTTCTAAACATCTAGGTGCTGATATGAATTTTGCTTGGAATACGGCTCAAATTGCCGTAATGGGAGCTGAAGGTGCCTGTAAAATTCTCTACCGAAAAAAGATCAAAGCTTCACCTAATCCTAAAATTGCTTTGCAAAATTATATTACGGCTTACAAGCAAGAATTTTCTAATCCATATCAAGTTGCAGAATTAGGTTATGTGGATAAGGTAATTTATCCCTCAGAGACACGTTCAATAGTTATTAATTCACTTAAATTTCTCACAAATAAACGTGAAAATGTTCCAAAACGCAAACATGGTGTGTTTCCAGTCTAATTTTTTCTTTTGCTATTAATAATAATTTGATTAATCTAAATAGGTGATATTATGAAAAAAATACATGAAATTCAAAAACTTTTGGGTAATTCTGTTCCAATTTGGGGATATAATCCTCAAGGGTTGAAAAATATGGATATTTTGTTGAGTATCTCGAGAAATAGTGGAATTGGGTTATTTAATACCGCAACCTTTTCAATCCAAGATATTAATGAAATCTTAATTCAAATCTCTCAAAAATTAGATGAAACAGCATATTGGGGTATTTTAATACATGAAGATAGTATAATTCCACGTCTTATATTTCCATCATCTAGAATAATTGTTATTTGCTCGTTTTCTCCTTCTTCCGCCAATCTTTCATTATTACAGCAAAAAACAGTGATGATTGGGGCCGAGGTACTTACAACAATTGAAGCTAAGGAAAAATCAGGTTGGGCTGATTTTTTCCTAGTTCGGGGAAATGAAGCAGGAGGTGTCGTGAGTAACATTAATTCTTTCATTCAAATTCAAGAATTTCACAAAATGGGATATAGTTTTATTATTGAAGGCGGTTTTGGTATATTTAATGTTGGAGCTGCCCTTGTTGGAGGTGCATTCGGAGTAGTCTTTGAGTCTCAATTGTATTTATTGAAGGAATCACCTCTTTCTTCTGCATACAAATCATACTTAGTTTCACTTCAAGAGAACGATTTCTATTTGGCAGTCGAAAATGAAATGTTTAATTATCGTTTAATAGGAAAATTAGCAAACAAATCGATTCGAAAAATAAAAGCTCAAGAGAAAGCATTCTATCAATATCTCATCAGTCAAGATGAAAATATGTCTCGTAATTTTTTCGAACAGCATTTTAATGCTTATCTTGATAAGATTTTCTCAGAAAAATCGCGTATTCCTGACTGGACTTCAGACAATCCCAAACATGCTTTTATGCCTTGTGATCATGGTATAATTTTTGCTCGATATGTAGCAGAATGTTATGAAGACATTGCTGGATTTATTCAAGGCTTGAAAAACCTGATCAAACACCAATACAATCAGATTAAAACTAATTGGCCTTTTCAAGAATGTAGCCCAATCGCGCAATTATTAAATATCAAATATCCAATAATCCAAGGCCCAATGGCGAATATAACTGAATCTTTGGAATATGCTCAAGTTATTGCAGAAAACGGCGCATTGCCAACATTTGCACTTGGTGGTTTAATGGATCATGAAGCAGATCTGTTATTGCAGAAAGTTTCGCAATCTCCCTTACAAAACAAATCTTATATGGCAGGAATAATCGGGTTAGAAGTAGTTAAAAAGCGTCGAAATGCTCAATTAGAATCAATCAAAAAATATAAAGTTCCTTTTACCTTAATTGCAGCTGGCTCGGTTGAGCTGGCCAAACAAGTCATTCGGCAAGGGGAACGGGTGTTTTTACATACTCCAGCTCTGTCTATGTTTCGAGAAGCAATAAAAAATGGAATAGAATTTATGATTTTAGAGGGCAGTGAATGTGGTGGTCATATTGGGACTCTTTCATCTTGGGTTTTATGGGAAAACGTATTAGAATATTGTGTTCAAGAAAAAAGTAATCTACCAGAGCGAATGAATGTTATTTTTGCAGGTGGCATTATCGATTCCAATAGTAGCACTATGGTTGCAATGTTACTTGGGGAACATCTTGATCAAATAAATCCTGCTATTCAGATGGGAACTGCATATTTATTCACTCAAGAAATAGTTACCTCAAAAGCTCTTTCTTACGTTTATCAAAATCTATTGTTAGATCATCAAACAACAAGAGTTATTGGAGCAACCGTTAACACCAGAGCCAGGGTTATACCTTCTTTATTTACTTATCTTACAATTAAAAAAGAATTTGAACGTATTACTCAAAATTTACCCATTTCGAAGCGTAAAGATTTATATGAGAAAGATAATCTGGGTGCACTTCGAATTGCCGCTCAAGGTGAAATTTGGAATGCTAAACATGTTCCTGGGACTGGAACCACCCAATTTCTCCCGATTTCTCCAGAAAAGCAGAAAATATCAGGGGCATTTATGACTGGAGAGATTATTTCCCTTCGTAATTCGGTCGTTTCAGTTAAGAATCTCCATTATGATATCGTAAAGGGGGGATTTCATCACCTTTCGGACGAATTCTTAAAAAGATTTACTTCATCTACTAAAACGCCCCATATTATCCAAAATAGAGAAATAATTGCCAATCAAGAAATTTCTATTGATTCTCGTGTAGCAATTGTGGGATTGGGGGGTGTATTTCCTGATTCTAATAATATCACTGAATTTTGGCAGAACATTTTAATGAGAAAGTATTCAATATCTGAAGTTCCCTCAGATCGTTGGGATGCAGAAATTTATTATAGTTCCAATAAAAATGAGCCAGATAAAACGTATACAAAAATCGGGGGTTTCATCAAAAATTTTCAATTTAAACCAATAAAATTTAGAATTCCTCCACAAATGGCTGCAAGAATGGATCCTGTACAAAAATGGGCTCTAACAGCAGCAAAAGAAGCATTGTTAGATGCAAAATTCCCCGTTGATGGTAAAAAACCCATTAATTTAGCCGTAATTTTAGGAAATTCTTTAGGAGGAGAAATTCAACGGACTAATGACAAAAGAGTATTGATTCAAGAAATTAAACATATTTTTCATCAAGCCAAACAACTTAATATGGCAACAACCTCAAGTCTCGTAGAATTGCAAACATATCTTGAAAATGAGCTGATCAAAGATATACCTCCAATAAATGAAGATACAATGCCAGGTGAATTGTCAAATATTATTGCCGGAAGAATTTGTAATATATTTAATTTAAATGGTAAAAATCTAACCACTGATGCTGCTTGTGCTTCAAGCCTGGCCGCATTGGATACTGCAGTTAAAGGTTTATTATTTGGAGATTATGATGCAGTTTTAGCAGGTGGTGCCGATAGATCCATGGATCCTGCAGTATTTATCAAATTTTCTAAAATTGGGGCGTTATCTGCTAAAAAATCATGCCCTTTTGATGCTGAAGCTGATGGCTTTGTCATGGGAGAAGGCGCCGGTTTTGTGGTTTTAAAACGATTATCTGATGCAATTCGCGATAATGATAAAATTTATGCTGTGATTAGAGGAATAGGGTCATCATCTGATGGCCGAGGCAAGGGAATAACTGCTCCGAATCCCCAAGGTCAACAAAATGCCATTTTACGTGCTTATAATGCTGCAAAAATATCTATCGATGATATCCAATATATTGAATGTCATGGAACATCAACAGTTATTGGAGATGCTGCTGAATTAAAGGTACTTCAAGATATTCTTAAAAATAAAGGTGGAAATCAAAAAATTGCAATCGGTTCAGTTAAAAGTCAAATAGGTCATTTGAAAAGTGCTGCCGCGATTGCCGCATTAATCAAAACGAGTTTGGCGTTGTATCATAAAACTATCCCTCCGTCTGTAAATTTTAATACACCCAATCCAAAAATTGATTGGGAAAAAGCACCCTTTTATGTAAATACTCAAACCCAGCCTTGGGAACTTTCTGAAAGTTCAATTAGAAGGGCGGGTGTTTCAGCATTCGGATTCGGAGGTACGAATTTTCATGTAGTTTTGGAAGAATATTCCCCGCAAAACTTAGATTTTCCAAAAATATCTCTGCCGGTTTACCATCTAAACGAAAATTTTCCTTCCTTATCTCAACCTATAAATAATTTTTCAGAAATCAACGAGGATCTCTCTTTAGTTTTGATGTTCAGTGGACAAGGAAGCCAATTTGTTGGTATGGGGAAGGAATTATATCAAAAAATACCCGTAATTCGTGAAGTGTTAGATCAAGCAAATAATATTTCTCAAAATTTTGGTAATTTTGATCTTTTAAAAATTATGTTTGGGGATCCTAAGCGCTCGTTGGAAGAAAATCAGAAGATTTTAACACAGACACAGTTTACTCAACCTGCAATCTTTAGCTTAGAAATTGCTTTATATCGTTATCTCACCCAAAAAGGTCTCTCTCCAGGAATTGTTGCAGGGCATAGTTTAGGTGAATATTCTGCTCTAGTTGCTTCTGGTGTAATTGATTTTGAACATGCAATGAAAGCTGTGATTATTCGGGGAAAAGCAATGAGCGAAGCGAGTTCAGAAATTTCATGTGGAATGGCAGCTTTATTATGTTCACCTGAACAAGCAGGCAAAATTATATCCCAAATCAATAAGGGCTTTGTGTCGATTTCTAATTATAATTCTCCCCGTCAGACTGTTATCTCTGGTGATTTGGAAGGAATTAATGAAACATTGAAATTATGTCAAACAGCTAAAATTACTGCTATACAACTAAAGGTTTCTCAAGCATTTCATTCAAAATTCGTGGCAGGTGCTGGTTCGAAATTGGCGGAATTTTTAAATTCTATTCCATTTAAGGCTCCCCGTATTCCAATTTTTAGTAATGTTTTAGGAAGTCAATATCCTCAAGATCCTCAACGAATTAAAGATATTTTGGTGGATCAAATCACTTCGCCGGTTCGGTGGACTCAAGAAATTGAGCAAATTTACAATAAAGGTGGTCGAAGGTTTGTAGAAGTTGGACCTAAGAAAGCTTTATTCTATTTTGCAAACGAAATTCTTAGGAAAGAAAAGAACACAAAGTATTGGTTTACATTGTCTCCTAAAAATCCTGAAGTTGAACATCTTCAACAAACTATTGAGTCTGTTCTGAAAGAGGAAAATAAAATCCTTAAAAAGAAAAATTACAGAATTGATGCAAGTTTCACTTCACAAGCATTCGATAGCAGAAGAGGTAATCCTTCAAAATCACCCCTTAGCATCTTAGAATCTGATAAGGAACTAAAAAAAATAATTAATCAACCTAATTTTGCGGATTTTATCCGACATCAGAAAGATATTTTAATTCCTCTGTTGAAGTCCAACTTTAAGCAATATAATAAGATTCAAGTGTTGGAACAACAGCAAAGGCTAAAGCATGAATCTCTAAACAAAATTTCATCAATTCCTTTGGGAATTACTGGAGTAGGTATTGGCCTACCGGGGAAAAATCGAAAAGTTTTCGATGATTCTAATATTCAAGCAATTCTTCGGGGAGATAATTTTATTGAGCCTATTGATGAAAGATTAAAATATGACATTCTCGAGAAAAATATCGTTCGATTGAATAAAACTTCGACAGGGCGCGCCTCTTTTATTGAGATTAATGACATTTCTCAAGTTATCCATCTTGCTGGTCAGATCGGGGAATTTTCTCCAGAAAAGGATTTCTTATTGAATGAAAAATTACTCCATGCTTTAGATATTACTTCAAAATTAGCCATTGGGGCTGGATTTGAAGCGTTGAGAGATGCTGGAATCCCCTTGGTAAAATCTGAACTGATAACTTCTACTGGAAAGAAAATTTCGGGTGATTGGGCACTTCCCGAAGAATTACAAAAGAATACAGGAGTAGTTTTTGCTTCTGCATTTCCTGGTTATGATAATTTTGCAAAGGATTTAACAACTCAACTAACTCAAAAATTTGAAAATCAAACCAAGAATCTTATTATTTCCAAGGTTAATCAACTTTTAGAAAAAATCGAACATCCCGTAATTAAAAAAGACTTACGCAAGTGGTTTGAAAAAGAAAAACAATTACTAACAGGAAAACAGCAAGATCTTCAAAAATTCAACAAATCATTCCTATTTAGAATTCTTTCTATGGGGCATTCTCAATTTGCCCAGATAATAAAAGCTAAAGGACCAAACACTCAAATTAATGCTGCATGTGCAACTACAACACAAGCATTTGCAATCGCCGAAGATTGGATTAAAACAGGAAGATGCAATCGTGTTATAATAATTTCAGGAGATTGTCCGACTACTAATGATCTATTCCCTTGGTTGGGTGCAGGTTTTGTTGCAAGTGGCGCTGGTACAATCAAGCAAACATTAGAAGAAGCGGCTTTACCGTTTGGTAAAGGGCGAAATGGTTTGATCGCAGGAGCTGGTGCAACAGGTTTTGTAGTTGAACACCCTTCTGAGGCAAAACGAAGAGGTATAAAACCGATTGTCGATTTATTGGGGACTCATATAAGTAATAGCGCATATCATGGCTCACGTTTAGATAAGCATGATATTTGTTCTGCGATGGAACTTTTCATTTCTAAAATGGAAAATACATATGGAATTTCGAAATCTGAAATCGCACAACAAGGAATGTTCGTAAGTCATGAAACTTATACTCCTGCGCGGGGTGGTAGTTCTGAATCTGAATTGGAGGCACTTGCCTTCACATTTGGCTCTCAATCACATAACATTTTAATTGTTAACACTAAAGGTTTCACAGGTCACACGATGGGTGTAGGGATTGAAGAGGCAGTTGCGATAAAATCTATTGAATTCGGGCAAATTCCTCCAATTGCAAATATTGAAAAATTAGATCCAAAATTTGAAGGTTTTAATTTTTCGAGAGGGGTTCAAGATAGAAAGAAATATGCTATAAGATTTGCTGCTGGATTTGGTTCACAACTTGCCATTTTATTATTTAGGACAAATACACCTGTTAATCGAAAGGATAATATAAAATACAAGTCTTGGTTAAATTCTATCGCAAGGTCAACTGAGTTGTACTTAGATGGAAGAATTTTAAAGATTAAATCTACAAAAGCTTCAAGAGAATTTCAAAAAAAGGCTATAAAATTTTCTTCTTTGAATGTTCAAGAAAAAAATCTGCCCGTCCTTCCCTTTTTGTTAGAAATCATATCCAAAACAACAGGTTATGATGTCTCTGATCTTGATTCCAAGTATGATCTTGAAGAAGATTTGGGTATCGATACCATTAAGCAAGCGGAGATCTTTGGGCAAATCCGCGAAAAATGGCAAATACCAGAAAATATGGATGTGAACCTTGCGGATTTCAAGACAATTGAAGACATTGTTTCGTTCATTTCAAAATTTAAGAATATAGATAGTGAAACTTCCGAAACATCGCAAGTTGTGAATCAAATTTCTTCTCCAAAAACTGAGATAGAATCGATAGAAACAAGTGTTCAAAAAATTATTGCAGAAATCACCGGATATGATGTGGAAGATCTTGAATTAGGATTTGATTTAGAAGAAGATTTGGGCATCGATACCATTAAGCAAGCGGAGATCTTTGGACAGATTCGTGAAAAGTGGCAGATACCAGAAAATGCTGAAGTGAATCTTGCAGATTTCAGAACAATTAAAGATATTGTTTCGTTCATTTCAAAATTGAAGAATTTAGATGACGAAAGCTCCAAGACGACCCAAGTTATAAATCAAAATTCTTCTTCAAAAAATGGAATTAAATCGATAGAAACAAGTATTCAAAAAATTATTTCAGAAATCACCGGATATAATGTGGAAGATCTTGAATTAGGATTTGATTTAGAAGAAGATTTGGGCATCGATAC
>CAYRPF010000010.1:0-15813 GCA_964426185.1 uncultured archaeon
AAATATCTTGACGAACCGCTCGTGTACGACAACTTTCAAGAATACTTCCCTTCTTAAACAGCTGTTCGCTTGGCTGTTTTCAAGATTTCAATGTAATCGCTTACATCTTCCACTTTATCTGAGATAGTCTCCAGCATATCAATGAAATTGCATATCTGAAGTGCAACAAACGCATTAAATTCCAATGGCGGTAATTTATTCAACAACTCATAGAGATGCGAGTGAAGCACATCGATTTCATGTTCCATTAACTGAATTTTCTCACATATTCGGAATGTTTCTTTATTATCCATGGAAGGGAGATTCTTAATTAAGTTATATAATATTTTAGTGGCTTCAATAGATAGATGAACAATTTTTTCACAATTTTTCAAGATAGGATCGCCTAATATATATATATGACCAGAATTCAATCCCATCAATCGTCGTGCTGCTCCATCTGTAGTGTTGGCAATTCTATCAATTCTTTTCACTAAATGTGACAAATCTTCTCGCATTTGGGTGGTAAGTTCACTTTTAGAAATCTGTACTAAAATATTCCTTCTGATAATATCAGCTTCATTTTCGAGTCGATCTACTCGCTTGAAAATTTTGGTGGAAAGGGCTACATCCTTTTCATTCACATAGATTGAGAAGCCACGTTCAAATTCCACCACAGTCTCCAAGACTTTCTGCATGTGGTTATTTGCCATTTCGTAAATATTCGCATTACTACGATTTTGAAGGAAAGTTTTCAATGACATAGTGCTCACGTTAATTATATAATTATAGGGGTTTTTTGTAAAAAATTGTGTGTATCTCAGAATTCGGAATTGTAATTAATAATTTTTTGGCAATTAATTAACACGTAATGCTGCCTCCAATTCTGATTGAGGTATATGAGAGAATACAATTACGTATTGACTCGGATAATAGATGGTGATGGTTTCTCCTACTTGGAAATTATGAACTGCAACTTTTGTTGTTGGAATTTCAATTTTTATGAGTTTTTTTGGAGGTTCAGGGGTTAATTCTTCCGATCTTGTTTTCATAGAATGAGTTTTATTTCCATTTACAAGATTCTCCAATTGAAACGGGGCTAACATTTCGATTCTCAACCAAGCACCCATGTATTTTACTTTATTTACTTTTCCCACTATGCTATTGGTTTTATCTTGCCTACGTTTATGGCGCGCTTGGAAATATTGAGATCGAATTAAAAAGGTAACCTTATCACCAACAGCAAATCTTTTTTCCGTTTTAGCAAAGAGAAAATAACCCTCTTTGGTTAAAATGACTACCCGCTGTAAAGGTTTTTGTTTAAAACCGAGTTTTTCTACTTCTCTGACTTCGACCACTTTACCATTAAAATAATTCATTTCAGTGGAGAAGAAATTAGCAACAAACAAGTCAAGAGGTTCATACAAAATTTCTTGAGGTGTACCAACTTGGCGGATCTTACCATTATCAAGTACTACAATGCGATCTCCCATCATGGCTTCTTGCATGTCATTGGTAACATGCACTGTTGTCATCTGCAATTCCTTACTCTTCGCAATTTTCTTGATTTCCCTTCTCAAATTCATCCGTAAACCTGCGTCCAAAGCTTTGAATGGTTCATCTAAAATTAGTAAACCTTTCTGTTCTAAAGCCATTATTGCACGTGCTAGCGCAATTCTTTGCTGCATTCCTCCAGAACATTCATGGGGTAATGCTGATCCACGGCCTTCTAATCGGACCAATTCCAATACAGCTTCTCCAATTGAATATGTTTCCATTTGATTTGATTCCCGCATATGTCGAGCATAACAGACATTATCCAAGACTCTGAGATGAGGGAATAAGGCATATGATTCAAACATTACACCACAATGACGTTGATATGGAGGAAATTTAGTAACATCAACTCCATCGAAGAAAATCTGTCCGATTGTAGGTCTATAAAGCCCAGAAAAAAGACCAACTAAACTGGTTTTTCCTGCACCAGTGGGGCCGACAATTGTGATATATTCCTGATCTTGAATGGTAAGATTAATATTATGTAAGATTTTAACGTTTCCTTGAGAAAATGACACATTTCGTAATTCAACTTTTACCATATATTATCACTGATTCATTATATTTTTCTATATTACGATTTCGTAAATTATTGTAAATCCATTTCTTTTTGCAGATTTTTTGGATATTTGAAGATCCGGACATCTTCCATAAAGAAGCCAATTTGGATTTCGTCTCCCACTGAAAATCGATATTTAAATGTTTCAGGTTTAGCAATTTGAATTTCATCACCATTATCAATTTCGATAATAAAGCGTCGCTCTTTTCCTGTGTGGAATTTCGAAACTACTTTTGCATCTGCTAGAAATATTCCTTCCCAATTTGCCTGAGAATTCTCAAAATCATATCCAATCGGAAACATATATACATCCTCTGGACGGAATGTAATTATCACATTTTCATCTAAACTAAACCGATTATAAGGTGCTGAAATGGTATACTTTGGACCTCCTAATCGAATTTTAACATGATAGACATTTGGATGATCTATATGAATGATATATCCTTCAAGAATATTGATGCCTCCTAAAAAATTACCTACAAACAAGGAATTTGGATTTTTGTATAAGGTTTCAGGCGTATCTTCTTGAAGAAGATGACCGTCCCGCATAATAATTATTCGATCTCCAATTGCCATCGCTTCTTCTTGATTGTGAGTTACTTGAATTGCAGTAAGGTTTGTATCTTTGATGATATTGCGCAGTTCCCAGCGAAATTCAGCACTGATCTTTGGATCAAGAGATCCTAGTGGTTCATCCATAATTAAAATACGAGCACCACTACATATCGCTCGTGCAATTCCTAAACGTTGAAGATCTCCGTTACCCCATCCAGTTGGGTACTCGTCTGCACGATCTAATAATCCTACAATCTCTAAAGCACGTTCTCCTTGTTTAATTATGTAATCTCGGCCATAACCTTGTACTTCTAAAGCGTAAGTACAATTTTCCCAAACTGTAATTGGAAATATATTAAAATTTTGAAAAACAAAAGCAATTCCACGCTCTTGAGGAGGAGATTCAGTAACATCTATCCCATCAATGAAGACTTTTCCTTGTGTAGGTTGAATGAGACCAGAAATCGTCCGTAATAGGGTTGTTTTTCCACATCCGCTTGGGCCAAGTAAAAAAACAAAGTCTGCATCTGGAATTGTCAAATTTACATTGTTAACTGCAATTACTTCTCCATTATTAAAAATTTTCGTGACGTTTTCCAATTTAATTTCAGGCATTATAATTCCTCCTTAGTTTTAGGAGTAAAAATCCGCAGTAATAACAACAAAATTGCACTAAGAAATATCACTACTATACTGGCGAAAGCAGCAGCAGAAAAGGCATTTTCTTCCACCCAATCCACAATAAGGACTGGAATTGTCCGATCTGCTCCCATAACAATTAAAGTTGCACCTGTTTCCCCCATACTTCTTGTAAATGCAGCAATCATTCCTGCAATAACTCCATTTTTTATTGCAGGGAATGTTATTTTTCGAAATGTGGTCAAACTCACTGCACCTAATGTAGCACTTGCTTCTTCATGCCCAACATTAACAGAGCGGATTGTTGCAGCAATTGGTCGAACGACATAAGGAAATGTAAATGTCATGTGGACAAAAATTATCATTTCAATTCCAGGTTTAGCAAAATCTAATCCCGCTGGACCCCAAAAAAGGAAAACAGCAAAACCTAATGCTGCAGAAGGAATAGTTAGGGGAATATCAAGAATAGTATCCAGTACTGCGTTCATTTTACCCCATTTAGCACGTGTCAAGATGAATGCAAATGGAATTCCAAATAGAACATCAATAATCACCACAAAGAATCCGATTTCAAAAGAATTCACCAAACTAGTCCAAAGATGTGCCCATTTGTTGTCGGCACCCATTAGTTCTATTTGAAGATCGGCCATGTGAATTTGAGACAATATAAAAAATGAAGGGATTAGTATGAAAATAACCATTAAAATTATTGCCACGGACTTTAACGCAATTATAAATGGTTTTCGAGATAAGTTATATTCTATATCATAATGAACTTGCCAAAAATTTTTAGTTGCTACATTTCTACGCGCTAGAAATTTGACAATTATCAAAAGTATTAAAGAAATTATAATTAAAATTAAAGAAAGAAAAGAAGCACTGGGTAATTGTAATTGCTTTCGTAAACTGACCACCACAAGGGGAGCGGTTTCAATTAATCCCGCACAAATTATAGTGGCGCCTGTTTCGCCTAAACTTCGCGTAAATGCAAGAATTGCACCTGCAATTAAACCTTCACGAATTAATGGAAAAGAAATTGTACGAAAAACCGTTAATTTGGGTGCAGATAATGTCATAGCGGCTTTTTCTAGTAATGGATTAACCTTATCAATAGCAAGTTTAAGGTTACGAACAATATATGGGAATGTAAATGCTACATGGACAAAAATGACCAAGATTTTTCCAGGATATACTTGAAAAATCCTCCAAAATAATAAAACTGAAAAACCCAGTGCGCTTGTTGGAACTGCCATTGGAAGATCCACTAATGTATCCAGTATCTTTTTCCCAGGGAATGAATTTCTCGTAAGAATAACCGCAATTGGAAAACCTATCAAAATATCAATCACAACTGCATAAAAAGCAGTAGAAAAAGAATTCCATAAAGCAGTTTTCATTATTTCCCATTCTAAGTCTCCCAGTAATTCATCAAAGAAGAGGCGATTACGAATTTCACCAATATTATCTATAACACTTGAAATAATATTCATGATTGGTGCTGCAATAATTAAAATAAAGAATCCAATAACCAAAATTTCCAGAATAATTCGATATTTTCGTTTACTAAATTCACGTTCTAAGGTTAACAATATGGATTTTCGCTTTTTAGGTTTAAATGTTAAATTTTCTAGGTGTTTTTGTAAGTTATAGGACATTTTTATAGCACCAAGGTTTAAATCAAAAAAGGGGATGATTATTATCTCATATTCTATTTCTGGTTTTTAACCATAAATCAGGAATGCGTGCAATAACATTTCCATCTGTTGGAGGAAAAATCTCTCGAATTTGAGAAGGATTAGGTGTAACCCCATTATTCCAATTAAATGTTGAGTTGTAAAGAATAGCAATTTCGGGATCTTGCAACCATGAAGAATTAATTGGACGAAAACCTACTTCAATGGCGCGTTCAATCATGGTTTTTTGTTGAAGGAATTTCAAATATTCTTGAGCGACAATTTTTTGGTCTTCACTTACCCAATCTGCATCTAAAATACAGAAGGGATGATCTGAAAAAAGTGCACCTTCTACTGGATAAATAGCCATTAGTTTTTGGTTCCAATTCTCTTGTGCTTTTTCTGTATTATCCTTAATAAGATTTTCATATAAAATTGTTACTTGCAAAGCATCAGGTCCTTGTGAGATCATATATCTTCCTAAAAATCCTGTAGATTTTCCATACAAAATGGCTGCACTCTCAAGTTCACTCATCCATTGAGCAAGATTTTGGTCATAAATATTATCTAAAGTTAAATTTTCTGTTTCTAATCCTAAATAGGCGCTAACCATCATTATAGTAGCCATAAAACCGCTGTTTGAACTGGTTGGATCGGTATGAGCTAGATTCACCAAACCTGGATTATTTACAATTAAATCATGCAGATCATTTAGTCCCGTAATATTATACTGAGTATAGAAATTTTCCCAAGTAGCAATTACAACTGGAGAAAATATAATTCGAGTGTAGTTCGGTGCTATTGGAATTGATTTTTTGGTATAATCCATCCATTTTGCGTTTAATAGGGGGATCCAGATATTCGAAGCAGGAGACCATATTACTGGTTTAATTTCCCCATTTAATAATGCAATTAATGAATCACCAGAGCCATAGGGTTGAAAATCAAGAGCAATATCTTTTAGGGTGGGATCATCCTTTTGTTTTAATTCCCAATACTGCAAAAATAATTCTGATGATTGGGAGATCCAAGACGATTTTTCGCTAGAATAACTTAAAGATAAAACTACTACATTGTTTTTCTGTTGATTGAAAATGAAATTCCCTAATCCCGTTCCTAGAAAAAACCCTATAATTAACCATATTAAAATTGTAGATGGAAGTATTTTTCGCTGAAGATAACTTTTCGTTTTGTTAGCAGCCCTTTTTCCCATTTGTAAATCATCCTATGAATGTTTGAATGTAATGGTGAATATATGCAAAACCTATTCCAAAGAGAATTCCAATTATAAAAATTAAAGAAATTTTCAACCAGTAAAACCGTTGATCCTTTTTTTGAATCACAATAAAAAATAGTCTTTCTTAACTACTAAAAATTCCTAATAAGAACCATATGGAGAGATCATTATAGAAGTGAATCATATGGAAAAGATAGAAAAAAATTATTTTACTATTAAATCGATGAGCTTAAATGCTTCGACATCGACTAAACCGATATCTGTAATTTTTAATGCTGGGATAACTGCTAATGCCATGAAACTTAAAGTCATAAATATATTTTGCTCTGAACATCCCATTTTTCGTGCCACTTCCTTAATCGCATTATATTTTGAAACGATTTCTTCTATAGTTTCTGTGGACATCAAACCACCAATTTGGAGTGGTAGGTATGTATATTTGTTTTTATAGAGAATTGCCATTCCTCCACCTTTTTCCCGGAGAAAATTTCCAAGATCTGCCATTAATTCATCTGAAGTACCCACAATAATCAAATTATGATTATCATGAGCTACTGTTGATGCGATTGCTCCATCCTTAATACCTATCCCTTTAATAAATCCAATTCCATGATTTCCCGTTCCATGGTGCCGTTCAAAAACGGCAATTTTAAGTATATCACGTGATAAATCTGGCTCTATAAACATTTTTTCTTCCTTCTTCTTGACTGGAAGCTCTTCTATCAAGTGTTTTGTAATTAAACTTATAGGAGTGACACCAATTGTATGCACTTTAATTGAATTTTCAAAACCAGTGTAAGGAATGCGAAAATCCTTTGCCGAAAGACTTTTTGAAAGATTCATGCTCTTTAATAAAGAACCATAATTGTAGGAAGTTATCTTTGGAACAATTTTTCCCCGTTCAAATACTAATTTGCCTCGATGAAAAACGGAATAAACGGAAACTTCACTTAAATTATCTAAAATGATTAAGTTGGCGCTAAAAGAAGGTTTTATTCGACCTATTGGAGGGCGGTTAGTTAAAGAAAGAAATTTTTGAAGGTAATTGCCTGCGTTAAAAGTAGCCAATCTAATTGCCTTGATAGTCGCCGTATTTAGGTCGTCTCCAGCATGTTTTTGGAATAACTGAGCAGTTCTTCTAATAATACGATCTATATGACCATCCTTTAACAAATCACTGGGTGCCAAATCATCAGAGCAAAGGCTACAATGATCTAGATTGATATTCTTTTTAATCAATTCAGGAAGGATATTATTCAAATCTTGCGTTGCGCTTCCATAACGAAGTGCAATAAACATTCCCTTATTGAGTTTTTCAATAACTTCGTCGGCAGATGTCGATTCATGATCGTTCATAATTCGAACTTTTTCGTCAAGATGCCCATTGGAGATATATTTTTCTAATTCTTCTCCCCTTACCCCAGGACAATGTCCATCAATTAATTTTTCCGCTTGATATGCAATTTCTACTTTGTCACGAGCATCTCCAATATTATAAATAATTCCGGGGAAATTCATCATCTCGCCTAAACCATAAACATAATCATCTAAAATTAGTTCTTTAATATCTTCTGGGGTAATTGTTGCTCCAGAATGTTCCATGTGAGTAGCGGGCACACAAGAAGGGATTCCGATATACATATCTAATGGAACTAATTTGGCTTGCTCAATCCAAACTTTTATTGCTTTTTTACCTGCTACATTTGTAATTTCATGTGGATCTACGGCCATAGTTGTAGTTCCGTGTTGAACTGCTATAGAACAAAATTGAAGTGGTGGCATCATGCTACTTTCGATATGCAGATGACTTTCAATAAATCCCGGCGATACAAATTTCCCTTTTAAATCAATGATTTCACAAGAACTAGGGATTTCTGAATTAGGTGGGTTAATCGATTTAATTCTGTCATCTTCAATTAGAATTGAACCTTCAAAAATTTTCATCTGTTCAACATTGATAATTTGCCCATTTGTAAGAAGTATGTCACTCAATAAAAATCACTTCCTCCTGTAATAATCCTCATTTACGGCTATAACGAAAGGAAGTTGCCGGAAATCATCGCCAGAATCAATTCCATAACCTGCAACCCAAACATCGGGGATGGTAAATCCAATATAGTCAATATTAAGATTCGTTCGAATCTCTTTTACTTCTTGAGTTGGTTGCTCTAATCGTTTATAGAGTAAAGTACAGATTTTTACTGATGCAGCTTTTTTTTCTTCAATTAAGAATTTTTGCAATTCCGATAAAGTAAAGCCTTGATCAATAATATCTTCTACAATAATCACATGTTCTCCTTCAATATCGCCACAATCAAGTTGAATATCCACTTCTCGAATTGTTTCCCCTACTTTTTTGATTTCCTTACGGTAAGTTGAAAGTTTCATTGTAAAATATTGGATATCAGGTCCATTTTGACGGAATATTTCTCTTCCAAGGTCTGCAGCAAACATGAATGCTCCTGTTAAAACCATTAAAAGATTGAACTTAGGGTTTTCAATATTATCTTTAATTATTTCGGCTGCTAATTCTTGAATTCTATGTTTTATAACATCTGGAGGGATAAGTAATCTTGAAAATCGTTCATCCTTACTTAATTGACTTGATAATATTTGTTCATACGTTTCTGGTCTGCGATGATCGATGACACCTTGTAAAGGTACTTCAATTATATTTCCGTAATCAGTTAAATTTAGAAATTTTGGATTCATTTTAATCTCACATAATTTTTGGATTTAAATATTTATAGAACAGCCCCATCACGAGCATGTGGACAATGACAATGTTGATCAGAAGGTATTCTGGGAAGTGCTAATTCTATCAATTTACGAAGATTTTCTGCATTTTTCTCCATGGTTTCCAAGATTTCATCTACACTTACTGCCAAAGGTGCTATTGGACCTCGGCATTTTGGACATTTTTCTCCATACATAACAATACCACAGTTTGGACATTCACAAGCCCAGACATCAAGGTCTGTAACCGTAGCAATGGAAGAATAACACATATTCAATTCTGCAGCAAGTACGACCTCAGGATAGACAGTCATTCCTACTACGTCTCCACCCCATTGAGCAAACATTCTTGATTCTGCGCGGGTCGAAAAGCGAGGACCATTAATACATACATAAGTTCCGCCATTTTGCATATTAAGACCTAATTCTTTTCCTGCTTGATAAAAAATTTCATTCATTTCAGGACAGAATGGATCGGCTTGGCTGATATGACACACTTCGCCACCTTGATAAAAGGTTTCTTCTCGACCTTTAGTTCGATCAATATATTGATCAATAACTATAAAGACGCTTTTATCGGTTTTTGGAGTCAAACCCCCAACTGCACAAGGAGAAAATAATCTTTTAACACCCAACTCCTTCATTGCCCAAATATTGGCGCGATAGTTTAATTTATGTGGTGGAATTTGATGATTTGGTCCATGACGGGATAAAAAAGCCACCTTCTTTCCATTAAACATTCCAATTGTAATTAAATCTGACGGAGCACCGTATGGGGTATATAATTTATATCTTTTTGCATTTTCTAACGATATATCTGCCCCAGTTCCTCCGATAATTCCTATTTCAATATCATGTTCTGTATAACTCATATTTTTCTACCAACTTACAAAATAATCTTAATTTCAAGAAATAATTAGTCGTGAATCGTAATGAAGGAATCCATAAAATTCTTCATTTTATTTATAAAGAGAAAAATCCATAAAACATGACGTATTTAATCTAATGGATAATTAAAATGGTAAAATTACGCTTTCTTGGAGCATGTAGGGAAGTAGGTCGAAGTGGTATTTTGATAGAATCCGAAGAAACGGGAGATAAAATACTACTAGATTATGGAATTAAATCAGATCATACAACTTTATTTCCTGAACATGTAAGTGGTCGAGATTTAAGTGGGATTGTTCTCACTCACTCACATATAGATCACTGTGGAGGGATTCCTCTTTTTTACATATCAGGATCAGTTCCATTATTTTGCACTGAATTAACCTTTCGAGTTTCAGAAATCTTATTATATGATATGTTACGAATTAGCCAACAATATCTTCCTTTTGGTAAACGTGAAATCCGGAAAATGAATCAATATGCCAAATTCCTTCCTTACAAAACTAGGAAAAAAGTTGGGAAGAATTCTTGGATAACTCTATATAATGCAGGACACATTCCTGGTTCTGCAATAGTTTTAGTAGAAATAGATAATAAAAAAATTTTGTATACGGGTGATTTCAATCTCACTCAAACAAGATTAGTAGAATCAGCAGATATGTCAAGTTTCCCTCCAATTGACGCTTTAATTATAGAATCTACATACGGAACAACCTCTCACCCTCCTCGTGAAGAAACAGAAAATGAATTCGTGAAAACAGTTGAAAGTATTGTGGAAGACGGAGGAATTATTCTAATTCCAGCATTTGGAGTGGCGCGAAGTCAAGAAATTCTTATGATATTAAACAAAGATCGTGCACCTTCTTATCCAATAACTATTGATGGGATGGCAAGATCAATTATCGAACAATATTCCCGATTTCCAACAATGTTTCGTAATTTTGAGGAAATGATTAGTGCATTCGATAATGCCCGGATTGTGAATCAAAATCGGAGAAAAGTTGAACGTGCAAATGCCGCAAATAATTCTGGAGTCATTGTTGCACCTTCTGGAATGTTAAAAGGCGGTACTGCGCGATATTATGCCTCAAATATTTACAATGATCCAAAAAATGCAATAATTCTCGTTTCATACCAAGTAGAAAATACTCCTGGCCGAATTCTTTTAGATACCAAAAAGTATCAATTAGATGAGAACGATATACCTCATGAAATCGCTGCTCAAACATATCATTTTGATTTCAGTTCTCATTCTGGGAAAGATGAATTATTAGAATTTATCAAAGGCATAAAATTTACGCAAGAAAGAGAAGTATTTTGTGTGCATGGAGATGAAGAAACAATGATTGAATTTGCCAAAGATATTGAAAAACAAGGGTATAATGTATATATTCCTTATTTAGATCAAAAATATGAATTGTAAACTCAAAGAAATTGGTTTTTTCGTTTTTAATTTTATATTAAATTTTGTTAAATGCATCATAAATCTCAGAAAGCGAAGGTCGATGGTATATTTCTGAACATTTTTGCTGATTTAGTGCAATATTAAAGAAATTTACTAATATATGGGCAGAAGCACCCCAGATCTTATACTCTTTTTTTGTTTTTTTATCATGATATATAATACTTAAAAGGTGAAATTCTTTACTGTTAGATTTAAAAAGAATTTCATCAAATTTTGGGAGGTCGAGGAAAAATTGAAAAGGGATTTGAACGATTTCATCCACTTCTTCGCTGTTTACAAAAAAATCACGTGATGTTAATTGATTTTTTATATATCCTATAAAAGGACGAATGATATATCCAGTTAGAGTTGGTAAATCATCTAATGTGCCCCAAATTTCAATATTTGCAGGATCTAATCCAATTTCTTCTGATGTTTCTCTGATTGCTGTCTGTAATAAATCTTCATCCTGAGAAGAATCAAATTTTCCTCCGGGAAAGCTCATTTCTCCATTATGGTGTTTTAATGTCTTTGATCTTTGAGTCATTAATAGAAAGAGGGTTTCTTTTTTTTTGCAAATCAAAATCATTACTGCTGCAGGGGTGAGAGAAGGAATCGAGAGACGTTGTGGATGATAATGTTGGATTTTATTTTTCATTTGTTGAATTAAATCATTCCAAATATTACTCATCAATTATAATAAGAGGATTTACTTTATTATCATGTGGAAAACTATGCCTAAAGTTAATCCTAAACATCGAAAACTCCGAGCGGAAACGATAAATATGGGAGTAAAAAAGAGCACTGGAACATGCGGAATCGAGAAATGCAGTCAACCAGTAAAACAACACGTAGCAAAAGCTAACATTGATAAATACGCAACACAATTGAAGTGGAGTATTAAAGAAAGCAGTAAGAAACCCCGAAAAATTGGATTATGTAAAGAACATTATAAGCAATTTCATAAGTTACAAAAGAAGGATGAAAAATACACCCGTCCCAGAATGTTTGATTCGGAAAAGAAGCCTTCCCGTTATAAATCCAATGTATTCTTGGAATAAAATTATTTATTTTTTTTATTTATTGACCTAGGGACCAATTAAACCATTTGTGGCCATTTCCTCAAAATATTTCGAGATTAGCGAAATTTGGCCATTTCTTAACCCAATAGCAAGAAATGTGGTTACTATCAACAATGCAATAATACTCATTACAATTTTTCGCATAACAATCATTGCTGTGTGAGATACTTTTTATTTTTTATTTAGCGATTATTGAAAAATTAGAAAAAAGTATTTAAATCCATTTCGATTTTCGAGGTTGGGAGTAATTTTGTAAGATTTTTATTCTTTCTTCTTTTTTTTCTAAGTCCTTTTCTATTCCTGCTTTCTGTTCGTTATATTCAGATTCATCAATTTCTCGCGCTTTAAAACGCGCTTGTATCATTCCTAATTTATTTTTTAGGCGTTTAGATTCTGCTTTTTCTTTTGAAATCCAAATTATGACATTATCTCGCAACTGTTGAAGTTCATCTTCATATTTTCGATATTCTGAAGAATATTCTAATTTCAACTGCTCATAAATCTCTTTCTTCACTTTTCTTCTCTTATATTGGCGTTTTAACTCAATCAACTGTTCTCGTTGGATTTCCATCAAATCTTCCAATTCATCCATGCGAAATTGACCTTTGGGGCCTAACTTACGTCTAATTTCTTCTTCTTTTGCCATAAGTTCTTCTTTTACTGATTTGAATGCTTCTAATTTAGCACTTATCTTATTTGCATATTCAATATCATGCTCGAAACGATCAGAGTCTACTTCATCCTTTAATTTATCAAGCTTACTCATTAATTTCTTCTTTTTCTTTTCAATGACAGCTAAATCCATTTTTGCTTCTAATTGCTCTACTATATTTTTAGGCAATTCAACTTGAGCTTGAAAAATTGCTTTGTTTTTCCCTTTTTTTTCTGTTTGTTTTTCTATATTTTTGGAATCTTTATCTGGTTTTATCTGAAATTCAGGAAGTTCTTCAGATGTAGATTTCGCAGTTGTGACACTTAATTCTTTATTAATCTCATTTCGTTCTTCAGCAGTATACTTGGATTCTGTTTTTTGTAGTTTGGATCCGCAAAAAATGCAGAATTTATCCGAATCTCTTACCATTCGTCCGCAGAATGGGCAAGGAATTTCTTTAAAGTTTGCCATAATTCATTCAACCTATTTCCAATAAATTATTTATTATCTATGAGAACTAATATGTGGTTGCATATTTAATATTTTTAGGAACCGAACTTTTGATATTATTACGAGATCGAGAAATATGGAAAAAAAAACTCGCCATTTAATTCCAGTTCACATAGGATTAATGGGGCATATAGATGCAGGTAAAACAGCTATCGCTCGTTGCTTTACTGAAATTATTTCCACAGCAGGGCTCGATAAACATTCACAATCTCAAGAACGGGGAATAACTATTGATTTAGGCTTCACTTTTTTCCAGCTAGATCAATATATGATTACCCTAGTTGATGCTCCTGGGCATGCAGACTTAATTCGAAGTGTTGTAAGTGCTGCAAGAATCATAGATATGGCCATTTTGGTAATAGATGCAACGAAAGGGCCTCAAGTGCAAACGGGGGAACATTTATTAATTCTGGATATGCTTGAAATTCCGTATGTAATAGTATTATTAAATAAAATCGATTTAATATCTGAAATTCAAATCTCTATACTGGAAGAGAAAATTCATGAAATATTCAAGCAAACTCGTTATCACGGAAAAATTTCAATATATCCCGTTTCAGCAAGGAAATGTGAGGGATTTAAGCTTGTAAAACAAAATATTCTGAATTATTTGAATAAAAATCCTGTTTCACGCAATATTTCAGGTAATTTTAAGTTCTTATTTGATCACCATTTCTTGATTAAAGGAAAGGGAACTATTCTAACAGGAACAGTTTTGTCAGGAACTCGGAATATAGGAGAATCAATAACTATTTTGCCTTTAAACCAGCAGTTTAAAATAAAATCTATCCAAAAATGGAAAACATCTACTGAATCTATACAAGCCGGAGATCGTTGTGGTATTGCTGTCAAAGGATTGAATCCAGATTCAATCCATCGTGGTGATTTTGCAGTAGATACGCTTAAACCTTTTGTTAAATGCCAAATTCTTCATGTAAATCTCAAAATTAGTAAGTTTTTTGACCATTCTTGCAAGTTTGGACAAAATCTTACAGTAATTCATAATATGAAACCCTATAATTCAAAGATCTATCCCGTCTTGCAAAACCAAATGGATGATAAACTGATTTTGGAAATGTTACCAGATTCAAAAGAAAAAAAGGAAGTTCTTGCTTTTATTTGGTTAGAAGAAGAGGGATTTTTCCAAAAAGGTGATGATTTGTTAATAATGCGCATGGATCTTCCTCCAAAACAGTTAAGAATCGTTGGTATTGCTAATATACTTTCCTTTGAAAAACCACCTATAACAATTTATCGAAAAAAAGTCAAAATTGGAAAGGTCATTCGTCCCAATTACTCAATTAATTCTGTCATTGTAAAAAACCTAGCACAATCTATTAAAGGTGCTCAATTTATAATGAAATATAATCCAGATCCGCCTTTTACACAAATTATCGCTCCATTTGGTAGCAAAGGATTAGTCGAAGTAAAATATAATAAGCAAACTTTACAAAAAATTACACAAAAAAGTGAAATCACAGAAGGGTTTCCTATATCCGTGAAGATCCTAAAGCAATTTACCTTAGATTTTTCAAAATCTTATCATCTTTAGTAATTTCCTTCTCCAATAGCGATATTCGATAGCAAATCAGTTAATTTAGTGAAATACTTGCTTAAACGATAAAAATAATAACCTAATTTTGAAATTCGTTTACTATGGGATAGAAGCATAAATTGACTTTCATCTGAGGTAGTAATTATTGTATATCCATCTTCTCCTGTAATTACAATTTGATTCAATTTTCCGTAATTTAATCCCTCAGAAACTTTACTTGCTAAAGAAACTAGAGTTGCTGGTGATGCAGAATGCTGATCTACATCCGTACGAGCATGAGTCGAACTCGCAATACGCAGTCCAGTTTTTGTAACTAGTGCAGTTCCTTCTAAATCCGTAGAACTTTCAAGAGCTTCAAGCATTCGATGAAGATCATGTTGTAAATCGTCATCAAGATCTATTTCTGACATCTCTATTTTACCTAGGTTATTATATACATTAATTATTTTGCTTAAAGAAATTTGTTTCGAATCCAATTTTATAGGATAAGTTTCCTAAGATTTTAATAGGATCAAAAAAAGAATAAAATAATCATGAAAATCAAACATCAAATGGTTTATCTGATGCTTATATGCATTATTTCGAGTATTTATCTAGTTCCAATAATTTCTGGGGCTGATAATTCCCAAAATATTGCACGGAATCAAGATTCACTTTCATATAATTTAAGATACAATATCTTTGATTCAAATGGAGAAGTATATTTTTATCCAGTTGGGATTGTATCAACCGAAGTTGGTGGCT
>CAYRPF010000010.1:15913-58185 GCA_964426185.1 uncultured archaeon
TATAATTATTCTCAAAATCCGAACAATGGAACTCAGAAGACAACTTTGGTTTATGGAGAATCTTCGGGCTTGCTTCTATCATTTTCATCTGAATTTGGAGGATATTTGTTAAGTGCTGCTTTGGTACCTCAAAGTCATCTTGAATATTCTATCCAACAAAGTAATGGAGAAGTATATTTTTATCCAGTTGGGATTGTATCAACCGAAGTTGGTGGCTCAATTCGGTTGGATTTTACCGGATATTACTCCGAATGGAATGAGGTTCAACCTTTCTTTAATATCAGTTTTTATTATGCAGATGGAAGCTTAAATGCAACTGCGGTAAATGTATCGCAAGCTACCATTGGTATGAATTTAATCCTCGGATTTGGCGGTTTTTCCCCCAATATTATTAGTAATAGTGATTGGAAACAGCAAGATCTTTCTGCTTTAGCCGTTGCAAATGCACCCGCTTCTGAGTCATGGCCTGGTTTAAACGGGACCCTTGATATTAGATCAGATTATGGGCAACATATTTATAATTATTCTCAAAATCCGAACAATGGAACTCAGAAGACAACTTTGGTTTATGAAGAATCTTCGGGCTTACTTCTATCATTTTCATCAGAATTTGAAGGATATTCTTTATCGACATCTTTAACGATGATTTACCAATTTCCATTTGTTTTAATCTTAGAAAATGGAGAATTTTCCCAAAAACAAGGTGAAAATGAAAACCCTAATAATGGAACAGACACAGATTCCAACCCAAATCAAAATGCTCCCGATAGTTATCCCGCTTCACCTTCTTCTTTGGGTATTCCTGGTTATTCAATGTTATATTTCGCTCCATTCACCCTTCTAGGGTTGGGGATGATTGTTGTTATTTTTCGTAAAAACAAATAATATCAAGCTGAACGATAATGAACGATATAAATCCTTCTGAAAAGCATAAAAAAATCATTTTATTGGGCTTTTTTTTTCTTCTTCTTATTAGTATTTCATTTTTATTGCCTTTAATTTTCTATAATGATAAATTTACGGTTAAAAAATCAACGAATTCAAATATTCCATATGATCCTCTAATTCATTATACTAACATTAGCCTTTCTGTAGATTTTGGTAATGGAACAGTAGATTATCACCAGAATATTACAATATGTAAAAATGCAAGCAGTGTTTTTGATTTACTTCAGCTTTTTTATGAAATAGGTTATGAATCATATTCATATGGTTTAATTATTACATCAATAAATAATGTCGAAAATAATATTGTAAGTAATTATTTCTGGTTTTTTTGGGTAAATGAAGAATATTCCAACATCGGAGCTTCAAATTATCAACTTAACGATTCGGATAGGGTTTATTGGGCTTATAGAAATGCAAATGATGTGGAAGATTTTCAATTTTAAAATCTTATTTTTTCGAAAATTCTGAGTTGTACTGATTAATCAAATCAGGGAAATCATACCCACAAATGCAATGTTTTGAATATGGATCTACTTCTTGATAACATTTAGGACAAAATTTTCTATTACAGGAAATACAAAAAGTTCCAAAATCAAATTTGCGTGAACAAATTGGACAAAATTTAAGATCTAGTGACTTCACTTCAGTTTTTTTTTCAAATTCATCAGAATTTTCTTCATTTTTAGGAAATTTAATCTGCAATGTTCTAATATTATTAGTATTTTGTTGAATGTCTGGTCTTTTTTCCTTCTCTTCTTGTATATATAATGGAATGGGAGCATTGTATTGAGAAAATGTTTGATTTATCCAATTATTCAGTTTATTGATTTTACGTTTACGGTTCTCGCGAAAATCTTGAAGTAGTTCATCAGTTGCAAATTTGATGCGGCGTTTGTCATGAGTAATAACCTTAAATTGTGGTGAGGAGATTGTTTTTTCCCATTTTTTTGAAAAAAAAAGTGCAGGAAAGAATTTGACGATTAGTTGAAGTAAAATATACAATCCACCTGTTATCGATAAAATAATCAATAAAATAGTCCTAATTTGCTTCTTATCTAGGAAAAAAACTGTGCTCGCAAAAAATAAAAAGGGAGAGAAGAAGAAGAGCACTTTAAGTAGTTTCAAAGCAATTTGAGCAAATGGAATTAAATTCATAAAACAATAGATACACAAATAATTAGATTTACAATCCCGACAAATGGGTAGTCCGCAGTGAAGGCAACTTTTTTGAATTTGTAGATTTGAAATTGGTTGTCCACATATTTTACAATATCTTTCCTCATCTGAGTGAGTTTTTATGTTATTATCTTCAATCTTGTTGGATGATAACTCTTGTTGTATTTCATTATAAACATCATCCCATATTTCATCTTCGAAGTTGATATCTGATTGAGACTTTTTTTCTCCCATTATCTTTCGTTACACTTCATGCTTGAAGGCTTAAAAATTGTACTCGACTTTTAATCCAAATGGACAAATTTTTTACTTTCAGTTACCTCTCTCGAAAAAATATTTTTGAGATCTTATCCTTTAGGAATTAACACACTATTTTCTTTGATCTGAAATGGTTTTTATCAAGGACGAAAAAATTGTACTGAAATCATTTATCTAATGGTTGAAGATGTTTTTGTTATAGTTACGCCGAGGTAAATTCCACAGAAATTCAGAAAATAGATCTTTTTTCCTTATATCTGTGTTTTTGTTGTTAAAACGAGAATTCTTTATATATAAATAAAAAACAAAGAATAATTTTGCCAAAACGAAGTAAAACAAAAATTTCCCTAAATAAATGGAGAATTATTGAAAAAATTGATAAACTTCATCTAATTTTTCAGGAATGGCTTGATCAGGGTCTTTAGAAAACTGAGGTACCTTATCATTTTCATACCGAGGAATTATATGAATATGCGAATGAGGGACGATTTGTCCTGCAATTTCAAAATTATTCTGAATTAAATTGAAGCCCTTTGCTCCAATTTTTTCCAAAACTAATTTAGACACTTTTTGTACGTCTAAAAAGAAATCTTTCATCAGATTAACAGGCATATCCAAGAAATTATAAAAATGAACTTTAGGTATCACTACCGTATGACCTCGTGTTGCTGGTGCAATATCTAAAAAGGCGATTGAATTATCAGATTCGTATATTATTCTTGCTGGTATTTCTTTTCTAGCAATTTTACAGAAGATGCAATCTTGTTCCATTATTTTCAACTCAACAGTTTGTAAATAATACACTGAAGAAGTTGAATTTAAATTTTTTAATAATCATAAATGGGGATGGAATATTATAAACACACAAAATATTTTGGAATCATATGTATTTTCAACAAATAGAATCTATTTTACAGAAAAATTATCCATTTGCTTGGAAATCATTAAGTTTTCAGCCTTATCTAGAATTCGGAGAAAAATCAAGCAATAAATGGTATTCTACTTTGGGTATTTCCTTATTTCCATCAAAAGAGGTAATAATATCTGCGAAAAAACAAAATATTCATTTTATATTTACTTATTTTCCTCTTTTTTTCCGTCCTGTCAAGCAAATTTCAGAATTTTCCATAAAAGATATAAAATTACTAGCTTTATCCGATATTTCATTGTATGTTATCGGAAATTTAATTCAATTTTGTAAAGGGGGTATTCTTGATATGATGATCCGTATGTCTTCATTGGATCTTATTAAAAATATTTCTGAGCAAAAAAGTGAAGAATCTATTCCCATTGGCCGTCTATGTCGACCTCTTACAAATTCAACTGATTTTTCATATATCCTCCAAAATCTTCAGAAAAACTTTGGCGCTAAAAATGTCCATTTGTGGGGCTCTACTAAAAGTAAAGTTGAACGAATTGGAATTTTTGAAGTTGATTCTCTATTGAAAATAGGTTTTAAAGTATTATTTGAGGAAAACATAGAAGTAATTGTTACCTCTGATTTATCACTAAATTGGATATGGAAATTAGTAAATCTCGGGATAACAGTTATTTCTATAGATTCATTAACCTATTTGACTCACGGATTAGAAAATTTCTCAAAACAATTATCTGTACTTATGCCTAGAATGAAAATTGAATACATCCCATATTCTCTTCAAAGATTAGTAATCTAATAATAATCTCTTTCTTTTATCCTAAAAAAATAGTATTAATTATGGAAAACCAATCTGAATACTTATTATGTGAAGATGTCTTTAATCATGGTTTTGTTGAATTAATTGATGTAATGGGTTCTGATCAAGCAATTGTAAATGCTGCACGAACATCATATGCAAAAGGAACAAAAAAAGTATCTTCGACTAAGCAACTAATGAGATATTTACTTCGTCATAATCATTCGGGTCCATTTGAATTTGGAGTATGTGTTTTTCGCATCAGATGTCCTTTATTCGTTGCAAGACAGTGGTTTCGTCATAGAACTGCTTCTTATAATGAAGTAAGTCTCCGATATTCCGAAGCTCAAGAAGATTTTTATATTCCTGAAGAAGAATGGATAACAACTCAAGATCGTAGGAATCGACAAGCACGAACTGAAGAAGAAATCGTAAATGCACAAAAAATCCGAAATATGTTAAATGCTGATGCTAAAGTCTTATTGGAACATTACAATTATTATCTTAGTGAAGGTGTTGCAAGAGAAATTGCGAGAATAAATCTTCCATTATCGCTTTATACAACATTTACATTTAAAATGGATATCAGAAATTTACTTCATTTTCTCTTATTAAGAACTGATCCACATGCTCAATTCGAAATTCGTCAGTACGCATTAATTATGGAAAATATGATTGAGAAATACTTTCCTTTCGTCATAGAAGCATGGCGTGATTATTATAAACATGCAATAACTTTTTCCAAACCAGAGATATCAATTTTGAAAGAAATTTTCCAATCAAAATTAAATCTTTTAGAAGAAGTACAAGAATATCTTGAAACAAATCAAGATTCTATCTCTCTTGCAAAATTGGAACAAATGGAATTCATTGACAAAATAAAATTACTGTTGGGAGAAGAATTAGATTTAAATTATTTGGGAAAGAGGAATCAATAAATTTTACCCCTTTTTTTTTAATATTAATGGAAAAAAAACACTATAAAAAACATGCTCATATTTCAGATGATAAATTAACTATAGAATATGATATGGTTGATTTTACGGAATCTTTACCAAATTTATCTGATGAAATTTTTGCTACTAAAAATAACTCCCCAATTTCAATCATTGGGGTTCGACAAAAAAATGTCCCCCATGATCCAGAAGTGACTGACTTTCTTCAAAGATGTAAAACTGATGGAGAAGCTCGAGATATTATTTATTATTTACAAAATAAAGGGGAAATAAGCGAAGAAAAAGCAAAAGAGCTCATTAATCAACTTGAAAAGAAGGGAGTCAGAAGTTTCGGACCATTAAAATCTTATGGATATTACGAACGAAATTTTAGAAATAAATAGGAAATTTCAGAAGTTGTTTTATAGATTTCAACCGATAAAATTTGGAATAACCATTGAAATCCGAAATTTTTGTGGGTATGCAATTAAGTATTCTAAAAATCTCTTGATTTCATCTTCTTCTTCCTTACTTTCTTTAAGATAATTTACAAATTTTTCAGGACCTATTCCAACTAGGAAACCTGAAAGATCTTTTTCACGTTTCATAAGAAATCTAAATGGAATATCACTTTCGTTGTCCTTTACTAACATTAATATCCATGGATTTAAGGACCAATCTTTTCCATTAGGATCAATAACAAACTCGATTCCTTTTCCAATCATATATCGGTTGATAATTTTTGCGATGTTAAGTAATTCCACATAAAAATTTCGATTGATATTAAGATATCCATCGAGAATCTCCTTTGCATCAATCAATTCTACTAAGTTTTTCTCATTTTCTTCTAATTTGAGAGAAACTTTCCATTTTTTCATATCTTTAACTCCAAATAATTTTTCTAAATAACGCTAATATGTATGATATTAGGAAAAGAAAGTAAAAAAGATTATCAAAAAACTAGTTTTAGTTATTTGATAATTTTTAATTTAATAAATCTGGAACTTCTTTCGATTGATATCGAATAAACCCACCTAATTCAGTTTTTAATAAATCGCGAACTGCAACGCGAATGGCTTCAGAACGATTAGGATAAGCTTCATTCGATACTAATTTATCAATGCCAGCCAAATAGGCTTCCGGTAAATGAACAGTGATTAATCGCATTTTTACTACCAAGATATAGTGTTAGATAATACCTAAATAAGATTCAAGTAGATTTCCTATTAATTAAATATATGATCCAGATATATATGATTCCAAAAAGTCCTTCAAACAAGCATCTACATTGTTTTTGGCGAGTTTAAAAAAACAACTGCACAAGAAAATATTAAAAATGCGGCTCCTTTTTTTGACGTGTGGGCATAATCATGAGAAAACGTAATTCTTTCCTTATTCTAGTCATTTTCTCACTTTTTCTTGGTACATTAATCCAATCTATATCTGCTCAAGATGAAACATGGAGTCGCCCTGAAGTAACTTCAAATCCCGGATTTGAACCTGTAATCGATGGTGTAAAAGAAGAGAGTTGGGGACCAAGCGTAAATTCATCTGTATATGTATTAGATGGTCTACAATTCAAGGTATTTGTTCAACATTATGAGCAATCAATTTACTTCTTGGTTGAAGCTCGATTTACCACTAAGGTTCAAAATGAAACTGTTTCTTTACTTTTATCGGAAAACAATCAAACCGTGGAATTATTGGATAAAAAAGAGATCACTATCTTTAACGCTTCAGAAGCTGGCAATGAATCATCAATCTTTACTGATTATTATTTAAGTTCAGATAATTACATTCCCGATCAATTTGAAGCAGGATTTACTGGAGCAGGCGCTATTGGAGAAAGTGGATATCGTATTTATGAATTCCAGATCCTTCTCGAACCAGATGAAAATAGTTCTACTGAAGATATCACTTGGAATGTCTATAAGAATTATGCAGTTGAATTGGTTTATAATAATTCTAACAGCGACGAAATTAAAATATCTGATCCTCTATTAGTTCAAATTGGACCTAAAAGTTCAACAAATACTGAGGGGGTTATTTCAGAATATAAATTTAATTCTGAACTATATATCTTGATTGTTTTGATCATAATATCTGTCTTTGTAATTGGATATGGTTTTATGTTGCTTTCGACCAAGAAAAAACAAGGAATTTCTTTAATTGAAGATTCGGAGGAAATGTAAAAAATGTCGAAAAATAATAAATCTGCAGAAATTGCACAAAAAGAAGATAATATTATTTCGAAAACAAATATTAAACTTCATATGTTCAATTCTGCAAAAATTTCCTATATTCTTGCTCTGGTTTTCTTCATTATCTCATTTCTCTTTAATGGAATATTAATTAATCCGTGGGTAAATTTAGTAGAAAATGCAAGTAGTGCAGCTAATGGTCCAACATTCGTAGGAGTTCTCGATATCTTGATTAAATCTCTTTCAATTATTCTTTTCTTCTTGTTTGGATTTATTTCTTTAGGGAATCTTCAAGAATTACGAGGATATATTGTTACTTGGAAAGAAATGGTTGTATTAATTGTTTTGAGTCTTTTCCAAGCTACTATAAATGGAACTGTTTTTCTGATATCAACTATTGGAGTAATCATTATTTTAGTTTACTTCTATTTCATGCAAGCTAAGATTTCAGATGAATACTAAATTATTCTAGTTTATTTTCTTTGCTTTTTTCAAATTTATTTTATAAACATTCGAACTAAAATCGTATTTCCGCGCTTGATACACCTAAATCCTGCGAAATTTTACTTTTTTATGTTCTGAATTGTTGTAGTTATAATATAGGCTGCAATATCATCAAAAAAGTGAATTAGGCGTAGATAAAAAAAGAGTCTCAAGTTCAAACCCGATTTAGAGGCTCAAACGCTTTTTCTTTTATAATTAAATCACGGACCGCGTGTCTAATTGCTTCAGATCGATTTGGGTAAATATCTTCTTGTACTAATTTTTCAATTCCATCAATATATGCATCAGGGAGATTAAGTGTGATTAATTTCATTTAGATCGATATTACCAAACCAAGTGTAATTTGTATATGAATGCAACATATGAAATACATTAAGATGACATCTGTATGTTAAAAAAACGGATTTAATTTTTATTGACAATAACAGCATTACCAGGAGGAATTGTGCGAATTAAATCATTAAGAGAAGTAAGCCTCATCCAAGGCTTAAGATTTTCTTCCACTTTTGAAACAAGAATCGAACGAATTTCTTTGGCCAGATCACTTACTTTTTTTCCACTTTTATCTGGTCTTATTTTTACATAGTGAATACCTTTTCGTTTTAGGGCTGATTCTGGTCCCGATACAACCTGAGGGAAATATTGTAATGCTTGTTCTTCTCCTTTTTGATTAGTAACATGTGAGGATTCTGAAATTTCATTAAAATCTTCTTCAGATTTAATTGGAATAAAATTTACTCCGATTGTAATTTCAAGGAAGGGTTTTTCGAGAAAATTTTTCCTTCCAGTGATAACAAAAGATCCTTTTTTGAGATATTCTCCTGATTTTGGGGTTTTAGAAACTTGATCTGGAAATACATAATAAATATCTGCATTTCCCCATCCTTGTTTCCATGCTGATGAATAACAAGCAGCAAATTGTCCTGTTTCTTTAATGGTTGTTTCTGGGATTTTCCTATTGTCATCATTTTTAATTAGGCATACCGAAGCACCTCGTACATCCGTATGAAAAAATAAATCGTTTTTGTTCATATGAGATCGAAATATTTTTTCATTGGAAGAAGCATCTCGGCCTCCTATAATTAAAAAATCATCCGAAGAAATAAACCACCTAAATTTTTCATACCATTTTTGTTTTGGGCGTTTTACCAATAATTTTTTTTGAGACTCTACCACCTTATGTTCTTCTTTTTGCTGTTCGATTTGTTTTTTAGTTTTTTCTAAAGCTTTTTGGGCACCAATTATCTTCTTTTTGGCTTTTTTGGCTTTGTTATAAATCTCATTTGCATTTTCTATTGCAGATTTTTTTAAATCTAATTTAAATTGATGACCTTCTAAATTAATCTGCAATTTAACTTCTTGAGGGAAGATTTGTTCGTAAATTTGGCATTCTGGAATTCCCATTTTCTTGCCTTGAAGTAATTTCTGATGAATTTCTTCCCAACTATTATTTTTTTCCCGTTTTTGTCTCATTATAGTTGAAATTAGATTATCGATTTGAGTTACATATTGAAAAATCAAATGGCCATATTCCAAAGATTTTTTACGAATTTCAGCGGATTCTTCTATTTTTTTTTGTTGTTGAACAAATATTTTCTCTGTTTTAGATAATTTTACTTTTGATTTTTCGACATCTCCGGAATAAATAAGTTTTGAATCTATTGAAGAAAAAAAGAGATCTACTGCTTCATTAAAGGTTTTTACAGGTTGAAACGTTAAATGTGAGAATATTTTCAATTCAAATGGTTCAAATCGAATATTTTTTCCTTCAAAATCCTTTATTAACTGTGGATTAAACGTATGATTTTCTAGAATAGAAGATATTTCAAGAATACTTTTATAAAGAAGATTAAAATCAGAGTCTGAAAGTTGAGAAATTTCCTTATCTTTTTTAATTTCTGCTCTATAACAGATTTCTTCTGCTAAATAGCCCCCAATATTGAATTCTCTCGCTAGAATGCGAACAATTTGTCCAGATTTCTTTTTTACAATCTCTTGAAATTGTTCTTCATGTAAATTATTTATGTCTATACCACGCGATTTTGGATAATTATATTCATGTTTTGGAAGAATTTCACGATTTCGATACTTTTTGTAATGTTCCGCTATTATAACTTGATTAGTATCATTAACTAGGATGAAATTTCCTCCCCCGAAAAATTCAATGATAAATTTCCAAGGTTCTCCATCTTTAGAACCCAATTCAAATATTAAAATTCGATCCAAATTGTATTGAGAGATTTTTGTAATTCTACGTCCCTTAATGAACTTTCTTAGAGACATAATAAACTGTGAAGGGAATTTAGGAACTGGATAATCAAATTGAGTTAAGTTTATTCTTTGAGAAGTATCTATTATTAATTTTTGGGGTCCTGATTTAGATCTACATTTTAAAAGCAAAACTCGGCGTTCAATTTCGATTTCATAAACATTGGTAATAAACCCTTGACAGAGAATTTCATTTAATTCGTATGCAAGAATTGATAGATCAATATTACTGATTTCTTTTTTAAAGCTTGAATGGGAATCAAGATTATTACTTCTACTCATTACACTCGAAATTAAATAATGAAAAGTAGATATAAAAATTAATGAATGAAAAAAATGATGTGAGGAATGTTCTAAAACTGCTTTTTAGATTTTTTCACTAACATCGGAAGAATTAAACCAGCAAAAAGCAAACCTTCCCACCCGAATGGAACGCTTCTTTTTGTAGCTGTATCATTCGACACTGGAGATGGTCCAGGATTTAATATATCAACTCGATCGATGCCGCGGACACCATCAGCAATATAAAGATATTTCCCTTCTACATCAAAATTATAAGCATTTCCCAGTGAATTATAAACCCTAGACGTATTTATATTTGGGGAAAAAGGATTTGTGATATCAATAAAGAAAGTTCCGTTGTCAGGTGTATTATAAAAGAGAGTATTCTCAAAAATAAACTGATTTTGTCCAGGATTTGCGGTAAAATTATAAGAATTAATTAATTCTGGGGCAGATGGATTAGAAATATTATACAAAATCAAACCATGATTTGAAGTGGATAGAAAAATTACATCGTTTTTCATTTCGATATCGTTAAAAGTATCATTTGAAATTTGAATAGTGTACAAATCAATCGGTGAATTAAAATTTGAAACATTGACAATTTTTAAGGCAGGATTTGATGAAACAGAATAAATTAATAAATCGGAAGATAATTTTGCACTTAAAATAGAATTATTTGCTTCCAAATAGACCAAATTACTCGGATTTGCTGGATCTAAACAGTCAATTATGAAAATTCCATCATTCGCTGTTGCGACAATCATTTTTGATTGATTAAGCAAAAATTTTGTAATAGAGCTATTAATTTCTATTTTACTAATCATATTGATATTTGTGGGGTCAGATACGTCTAAAATCCGAATTCCATAATTATTATCTACCAAGAAAGCATTTTTTCCTTGTTTCTCTATAAATCGTGCATCTATATTATTTGTATAATATTTGCCTAGAAGAATTCTAGAATTGTAATTTGAAATATCTAAAACCAACAAACCATTTTGACCATCTGCAACATAAGCGGTATGATCTTCGATTATAATATCATATGTATCGGCGGGATTTACAACCTTGTCTTTGTAATCGCCATAAGTAATTATAGTAAAGCATACTGTTGAGATTAGCATAAATGAAAAGAAAAAGGCACCTACTCCCGTTTTCAATATTTTTTTCCAATCCCATTGTTTTTTCTTATATGGAAGTCTGAAAATTACAAAACTCTGAAGAAATGGCCAAACTAGCATAAATCCTGCTAAATATAAAAACATCCACCATCCTCGTAAATCAAATACTAATACACCAAATAATGATGACACAACTGCTGTAATTACTTTTACCCAGTAGAATTTTTCTTCAATTGTTCGTTCTTTAGTTTTTTCTTTCTCTATGGCTTTCTTCTTTTTTTTAACTAAATATTTGGGTTTTCTTTTTCTAACCATAATGTTAATAATAGAAAATATCAAAAAAATTTTGTTTTTTTATTAAAAACTAGTGCGCAAAATCTCATCTTGGTAAACTATCCGTTCACAATATGTACAAGCAATTTTTAGCGGATCTTCAGAAATAACTCGAAATTTAGTTTCTACTGGCTCTCGCTCTACATTTGTGATGCACTTTTCATTTGGACATTTAACAATTCCATGAATCATATCAGGAATTTTTACAACAAATTTTTTTACTACCTTGTAATCTTCAATAAAAGAAACTTTACATCTTGGGGAAATAATCGCAATTTGATGGATTTGTTTTTGATCAAGCATTATCTTTTCAACTTTTACGATATCCTTCTTTCCACTTTGGGACGAATTTGATTTGACATTTATCCCTACTGTGATTAGACTGCCATCCTTTCCTTCTAGTCCAAGAATTTTCATTACAGAAAATGCAAAACCTTCTTTAATGTGATCGATAACGGTTCCACGTTGAATTTTCTCTACATAAAGTCTCTTACCATCTTTATCTGAGTTTTCTGAATTCATAATGCTCAACTAATATAATATGGATTTGGATGCTAAAATCATTTTTTATTTAAGAATTGAGTATATATGTAGAAAGCCATTTTTTGAGATCGGAACATACTTTTTTAAAACGTTTTGGATTACTATAGAAAAGACGATTATGAGGGCATTCATCATCTAAAACGCATGTTTTGCTCTCAAGATCATATATCATGGGATAGAATTTGCATCCCATTGGACGTATAGAATATATGGAACATTTTCTCGTTTCAGGTAAATAAAAAATACAATGACCATCGATATTTTTCAATCGGTAAAATTTACCATCAAAATCATAAAATGATTCAGAAGATAACGGTTCTTGTAAATTTTCTGAGATATTTAGTATGTCTTCCTTTGAAAGAATCATTTCTGTGTGGGTACAACAAATTCCACAAGTTTGACAAATTTTCATTTTTCTTACAAATAAAAGAGATAAAAAAGGTTATATTTATTTTATTTTTGTATACATATTCTTCGAAATTCTATTAATATATCCACGTTTGTAGAATTGTTTTAAGATATTACGTGCTTCACGCGCATCATCCTTTTCCATATCAAGGATTGCCATAAATTGATAAATGGAAAAATTGTTTGGTAACAGTTGCTCAATTAATGTATATAATCCCATAATTTTCAGCTTGATAAGATTTTATAATGATTAATCAAATGAATTGTACATAAATTTTAACTTTTTTGGGTGTATCTTTTACCTAAGCTTTGAGGGATTAAATAATGAAAATTCGAAAATTTGCTATTATTTTTTTATTGGGCTTAATGCTGATTACTATTCCTGTAAACCTTCAATTACATTCAAATTCTTTTTTGAATACAATAAAAAAAACCTCAAATCTTAATCAAATCTTTGTTTCTTCGCTAAATATAGAAGAAATGAATAAAGATTCTCATTTATTTTTGAGAGGTGAGTCTTATGAACATTTTTCAGATGATAGCGGATTTTCAAAGAAAATTTTCATAGTTTTTGATCCTACATTAGATTATAATGATCGAATTTTCTACCTTAAGAAAATTGACAGTAATGTGAAAATAAGATATAATTATAAATATATTCCTGTAGTATCGGTGGAATTTTCTCAATCTCCTCATACTTTGTTCAAACAGAATCCGCTGAAATTTTTGAGGATAACAAAAATTGTTAATCTTCATCAAACTAGGATTGAACGCCCTGAATACTCACGATTATTTTTTTCAGACGAACAAAAGAATAATTCTTCATCAAACATGGAAAATTGGTGGTTAAATTCAATTGATGCTGCTGATGTCCAATATACCGGTAAAGGAGTAAAAATTGCCATTATAGATACAGGTATTTCTGTTCATCCAGATTTTTTCTCAAATGGGAACAGTCGTATTATTGCAAGTAAGAATTTTACTAGTGAAGCGGGAGTTACTCAAAATCAATATTACTTCGATGATTATGGTCATGGGACTCATGTTGCTGGGATTGCAGCTGGTAACGGATTTTTATCCGATGGAAAATATAGAGGAGTTGCCTCACAAGCGCTGTTATATAATGCTAAAATATCAAATTCGACTGGATTTATTGAAGAAGATGATGTGGTTGCTGCGATTGAATGGTGCATTGACGAACAAGTTGATATTATCAGTATGAGTTTTGGAGATACTATTCCTGAAGTTTGGACAATTCAAACTATGGCAATTCAACAAGCAGTAGAACATGGAATTGTAGCCTTTGCATCGGCTGGGAATAGCGGTCCTGGTTTTTTTACTTCAGGGACTCCGGCAAGTGGACTTTTTTCCATCGCGGTAGGAGCAACAGATGAGAATAATCAAGTTGCTCAATTTAGCAGTTGGGGTCCGACTTATTCTAATCAATTAAATCCTGAAATTTGTGCCCCTGGAGTAAACATTATAGCACCTCTTTCTAAAAGTTCAATTTTAGATTTAGAAATGAATATTAGAGAAAATAAAATTGATTATTCTTCAAATTTTGGTTACATACCTTTATCTGGAACGAGTATGGCATGTCCTATAGCTGCTGGAGCTGCTGCTCTATTGATAGAAGCATATCCTAATGCTTCTCCTGAAACCATAAGAAATGCACTTATTGAGGGTGCAAAAGAGATTAATTCAGGGATTTTAGAAGGAAAAATGGTTAGAGCCGGAGCAGGGCTCATTAATATAAGTAAATCTCTGCAAATCTTAGAAGAATGGAGTACAAATTCTGATGGTGTGAATGATAATATTCGAATTTTCCCTAATATTTTCCCTTATGCTCCTTATGATTTTTTTAATTATCCAGGGGATCAAATTATTCTAAATTATACATTGATAAAGGGTTCTTCGGCTACTATAAAGATAGAATTACCCAATATTCCAGGAATTGAGTTTCAGATTGTTTCTAACAATTCTTTTACATATGAGAAAAAGATTGTGAATGTTCCAATTTATGCCCGTATATTATATAATGCAACTCCAGGGTATTATTCGGGGAATATTTTAGTAAAAAATGCAATTACCGGGACTTTACTTGACCAGATTGAGTCTAATATTATTATAAAAACTCCAAAAGCAAAAGTCTATTTCGATTCTTATCACGGTTTAAATGATTTCTACCCCAGTAACTTTTCTACATTTTCCCAAATTGACCTCTATCATTTATTTAGTCTTTTAAACTCACAAAATTATCAAGTAGCATTTAATATGGAGCATTGGACGCCTTTCTACAATGCTTCGCTAAATTCTCCTATTCTTACCAGTGAAATTTTGAGTAACATTGATATACTTGTGCTCCAAGCGCCAATTATTCCATACAATCGATATGAAATTCAAGAAATAACCAATTTTTATAACGAAGGGGGTTCAATTTTATTTCTCGGAACAGTTAATAATCTTTTATGCACAGATTCACTAAACGCTTTGTTTGACTCATTAAACACTAATATAAAATTTGGGGAAAATTTAGTTAACCTTAGAAATTTCGGTTATTTTTCACAAGCGATTCCCTTTAATAATTTAACTCTAAACGAGGAGGTTCCTCTCTTAACTAATATTTCTGAATTTTATTATTCCTTTGGAACTTCTTTCGTTAATCAAACACCAGTAATTCCTTTAATCTCTGTAGATGGTAAAATAGTCGCAATGGACGCAAGTTTTAATAGATCTACTGGGAAATTCCTTTTATTCGGCGATTATCATTTTCTAACTACCTCTGTATTCACATCAGAGAGACTTTATACAAATCTCTCTGCTTTTGCTACAAATATCTTCGACTATCTACGTCCTTCAGATAAGATTCGAATTGATCTCTCTTATAATCACCAATATACTGTAAATACTACAAAAATTCCCATTAAACTTCAAATTCTTGATCAAATTTCCAAAGAACTCTATTCAAACTTCGCAATTGGCTCGGCTCTTAACATGTCTCTTCTTTTTCCTAATGGCACCGTAAAAAATTTGGATGTGATTGAAAATTCTAAATTGAAGGCTTATTTTTCGTCAATTCCGCTAAATAATTTAAATTTCAGCAGATATCCACTTATTTTGACAGTTAATTTACAAATTAATGAAACAATTTATTCAGATACCTTTAAATTTATTCATGAAGTCTCAGATTTGATTTCTCCTTATAAAATAAGTAGCTTAGACGAGAAATTAGATCGATTAGAACCAGGACCTTCAATATTTGCTATAAATACTTCAGAAACGGACATTTTTAGATCAATAAACGCCATTATTTTCCCAAATTCATATTTTTCTATTAATAATCTTGAAATTTTGGAAACTAATTTATCTTCTTTTGAAAATTACTCAATAATTTCTTATGAATTTACTAGCAGAAATCCTGCAGGAGAAATCATTTTCACCCCAAACGATCTCTCTAATCAATCTATTAATAGAATTGATTTGTATCCATCTCGTATCTCTTTTTCATTAATTGATTATTTACCAGAAGTAAAAGAAACATCATCTTTCATTGGATCTAATCCATTCACAGAATATCAAAATGGCGATTACATCATACCCGTACAAATTTTGGTTAACCAAGAAATTCCTCTTCAAGTTTCAATTGTTGATTATGATGATAATCCAGTAGATCGAAACAAATTCAAATTAAGTTGTTCCTTAATACCAGGCATAATTTATCATAACTTTTTCAATCCGATATTTCCTCAGAAAATATGGTATTTTAACTTAAATTATAATACTACCAGTCAATTTTATGAAGGAAATATTGTGATTCCTGCAGAATTTCAATTCTCTGGTTTTTCTGGATCTGTGAAATATTCCAGTGAATCTGATTTCTTGAATTTCTATACATTGGCATTAATATCCGTAATCGATCCGAGTGGTGGGTCTAATTTTTATCCATTACTCTTTATGCCTTATGAAAAACCGATCCATCTTTTTAATTTAACTCCAATTTTCATGCTATATGGATTGATTGCGTTATCAATCGTCTTTATAGAAAAAGGCTCAAAATGGAAGCAAAAAATAAGATTTCACAGAATTTCCCACAATCTTGTAAGCAAAAAAAAATTTTAATCAATTGATTTTTTTTTGATCCTTCGTTGATAAGAATAGAGATTTTCATGTCGAAATATGATAAATATAAAAATGATGGTATTTTTCCCCATAAACACTGTCCAATATGTTTTAAAATAATTCCTGAAGAAGGAACAGAATACGGCGAGTATTGCTCTGCTGAATGTGCTGGTGTAAAAAAAACGGAGAAAAAAAGCAAGAAACGACGCTATATCATTATGTTTGCATCATATGGAATAATGATTGTTGTATTTGTAATAATGATGATCCTTTCTAGAGGTTAGAAAAAAGAAAGTGTATGATTATTTTTTTTCTGAAAGATGTATTACATGTTGAATCCGTTTTCTAATCCAAACTGGGGCCATCATTGACATGAGGGGACCCAATCGTGGTCCTTTTTTACTCCCCAAAAGGATAAGATAAAAAGCTTGGAATATCTTCATGGGTTTTACTTGTAACGTATCTCTTAGATGAACCATAATCTCTTTTATCCGATCTTCTGTTAATTCTTCTGCTGTTTCAATAATGTTATAGAACTCTCTTAGAATTTTAATTTGTTCTGCTGATAATTTAGATACAAGTTCATCTGGAAATTCTTCTAAAATGGAGAAGAGTATTATTTTTCTTTCCATTTCCTTTTTATTTTGTAGATTTTTCTCATTTTCAATTAAATTTCTCATTTCTTGTATCCAATTACTTGTTTTTGCCAATTGCATCTTAAATTCTTCAACATCAAATTCTTGGTTTCCATACTCTTTGAGCAAATAATGTTTAGTTTTTGTTAGTACCCCAGATTCTTTCAAAATGGGTTTTAATTGTGCCAGAATTGTGATTAATCGAAATGGAATTTGATATTTTAATTTTGCTTTTATTTTATCAGGAATAATTAACGGATATATATACTTAATTTCTCGATATTCGTTATCTGAAATTGCAGGCTCTAAATCATAGTATATTCTTTCTATTCTTTGAAATTCATTATAATATTGTTCCATTTCTTCAATTCGAATTGAAATATGTTTAGTTGGATTTGCTTGATAAATTAACATTCTGAGAATTTTGGCTTCTGCCATTTCAAGAAATTTAGCAGGTGTAAAAACAATACCTTTAGAAGTTTTCATGTCTCGATCCCCTAAGCGTAACCATTCATATGCTACTTTAATGGGTCCTTCATATCCGTAGATTTCTTTGCATAATTCTAAACCTGTGTCATAGGATCCACCTGGAGTGCAATGATCTTTTCCTGCAGGTTCACAAATAGTATTAAAAATTGTCCATTTGGCGGGCCAATCTAATCTCCAATTTAATTTGACCAATCCACTTTGAATCGTCACTTTTCCTTCGTAACCGCAGCTTGGACAGCGATAAACACATTCGTCAGTATCCTCAAGATATTTCAAAACGCGATTTGGGCTGATTGTTCCATCCTTTTGTTTTTTTTGCGTTGCTTGACATTTTTCACAAATAACCATGGCTCCCATCCAAGTTTTTTGTTGTTGTAGATATTCTTCTTTTTTTTCAGGGGCCATTGATCTTGTGAGATATTTTGCAACAATTTCCTTTACTAATTCATTTTTCTTTAGACCAATACGAATTTTCTCTTTCATTTCTTCTGTTTTATATAAATTGTGGGTCCAAACAATTTCCGCTGAAATACCCATTTCTTGAAATGTTTGAGCTAATTCATTACCAAATATTTCTGCATAACTTTGAGAATCTGATGGATCAAGTGGATTCGGGATTAGAGCAAATGGTTTGCCCAAATGTTTTTTAGCATAATCTGAAGGGATATAGGAAGGAAAACGCTTTGCGGCATCCAAATCATCAATAAATAGACGAAATATTACGCGAAGGCATCTTTCCGCATATTTTCTTCTGATCGCTTCGCATATTAAGAGTTCTCGCATAATTCCCAAATGAATATGTCCACTAGGTGTTTTCCCAGTAGCTAAATTTATTTCATTAGGATTTCGAGCATCAATATCTCTTATAATTTTCTCAAGCCAATGATCTGGAAAGTGTGTAGGATTATTGGAGGTTGATTGATTCATTTCTTTCATTAGTAAAAATATCTCGCGAATTATGAATTTTTCTAAAAAAAATAGAAGCAAAAAAGATAAGAATTAGGCCAAATTTCCTTTAATGAGAAGAATATGCGAATTGCAGTAATTAACCGCGATAGCTGTAAACCCACTGATTGCGCATCGGGACCAAACAAACCATGTATAAAATACTGTCCTAGAAATCGAACTGGTGATGAAACGATTAAATTAGGGGATGACGGATATCCCCACATTAATCCCCTTTTATGCTCAGGTTGCGGAATTTGTGTAAAAAAATGCCCTTTTCATTGTTATACAATTATAAATATTCCCGAAAAGCTGGAGAGCGAAGTTGTTCATAAATATTCACCTGATGGTTTCAGCCTTTTTCGAATGCTAATTCCTTCTAAAAGTAGAGTTCTTGGAGTAGTAGGTCAGAATGGAATTGGAAAATCAACCGCGCTAAAGATCCTTTCGGGTTCATTAAAAATGAATTTAGGTAAATTCGGAGAAGAAACACCTGAATGGGATGAAATCATTTCAAATTTTAAAGGATCTACCCTCCAAGAATATTTTACTTTATTGAAAGATAAGAAATTAACAATAGTTCATAAACCTCAAGAAATTACCGAAATTCCGAATTTTGTAAAAGGAAAAGTAGTTGATCTACTCAAAAAAATAAATAACTCCCCAAAGATGGAAGAAATCGCTAAAAAATTAGATTTAGTTCATCTGTTAGAGAGAAATATTGGTGTTTTAAGTGGAGGGGAATTACAACGAGTTGCAATTGCAGCAGCACTACTACGGGATGGTGATTGTTATTTAATTGATGAACCTTCTTCATATTTAGATGTTTCTCAAAGGCTGAGGATGGCAAAATTAATACGAAATCTTCCTCAAGATTCAAAACGGGTGGTTGTTATCGAACATGACTTAGCGATTCTCGATTTTCTGAGTGATCAAGTATGTTTACTTTATGGAGAACCGGGAGCGTATGGTATAATTTCAAATGTAGCTGGTGTACGGGTTGGAATCAATACATTTCTAAATGGATATATTAAAAGTGAAAACATGCGATTTAGGGAAGAGCCTATCCATTTCCATGAACGCCCTCCAACACAATCTCTTTTCTATTCTTCTAAGGTTGTTTGTGAATATAACGATATGGAAACCCACCTGGGAGATTTTAAATTAAAAGTATGTGCTGGAGAAATCCATGCTGGTGAAGTAATTGGTATATTAGGTCCAAACGGAAGTGGAAAGACTACTTTTATAAATCTTATCGCTGGAAAAATAAAACCAACAAAGGGGATAAGCATCAATACTGAAGAATTAAAGATTGCAGTAAAACCTCAATATATTGAATATGATCCAGAAAAATCTGTTTTGGATATACTTCAAAAAATCCGAGGATCCCCGTATTTTGATACTCAATATAAAAAACGAATTCTTCGAGGATTAAAAGTCGAACAATTAGAATCTAGAACAATAGGAGAACTTTCGGGGGGTGAATTACAAAGAGTTGCAATTGCCGATTGTCTTACTGAAGATGCGGATCTTTACTTAATTGATGAACCTTCCGCATTTTTGGATGTAGAAATGCGCCTTGCTATGGCTATGATTCTCCGTAGATCAATAGAAAGTAATAAAAAAGCGGCATTTGTGGTAGAGCATGACATTATCACTCAAGATTTTATTAGTGATTCATTAATCGTATTTAAGGGCGATCCAGGGAATAGTTGTGCGTGCACGCCTCCTCAAGACTTACGTTCAGGAATGAACGAGTTTCTAAAGATGATGAACATTACTTTTAGAAGAGATCTCTCTACTGGGCGGCCTAGAGTAAACAAGTTGGGATCAAATATCGACAAAATGCAGAGAAAAATTGGAGAATATTATTATATTCCAACTAAAGACGAAGATTAATTTCAACTAACCCTAACTTTTTTCTTCCATCCAAAATTTCTGTTTTTTAACCTTAATATTTAAATTTATCGACATTATTCGAAAAATTTAACTTTTATATTCACTTTTCTAAAGTAGATCCTTCATCTGAAGGATTCGAAAATAGTCATTCTGAGTGTGAAATAAATGGGACATAGAAGGCAATCCGCCCCTCGACATGGATCTTTAGCATATCTTCCTCGAAAACGCGCAAGATATAATAAAGGTCGTGTCCGTCACTGGCGTCCTTATCCAGATAAGGACATTAGGTTCCAAGGATTTGCAGGATTTAAAGCAGGGATGACTCATGTTGCGTATATTGAAGATCAAGAACACAGTGCCTTTTTTGGAAAAGAAATCGTAAAGGCAGTTACTGTTCTTGAAACCCCTCCCTTAGTATTATTTGGAGTAAAAGTTTATCATAGGGATGAATACGGTTTAAATACCATCGGAGAAGTATATGCTAAAGAGTTAAAACCTGAATTAGGAAGAAAAATCCAATTACCAAATCCAGAGACTTATAATTTCGAGGAAAAACTTAAGGAATTAGAAGCAAAGATCCAAGATCATGATGAAGTTCGTGGATTATTCCATACACAACCATGGAAATCAAGTGTACCACGAATTAAACCAGATATTCTCGAAATAAATGTGACTGGCGGCAATGGCAATGCAAAAGCTCACTTCAATTTTGTAAAAGAGCGATTAGGTCAAGAAATAAGAGTTCGTGATGTTATCGAAGAAGGATCACTAATCGATACGATTGGTGTTTCCAAAGGTAAAGGTTTTCAAGGCGCAGTTAAAAAATTCGGGATAAAATTAATGTCTCGGAAAAATCGTAAAGGAAAACGACGAGTTGGTTGTATAGGTCCTTGGAAACCCCCAAAATTATTGTATACCATCGCCCGTTCGGGACAAATGGGATATCATCAACGAGTAGAATATAACAAACGAATCTTAAAGATTTCAGAAGATAGTGATGAAATCAATCCAAAAGGAGGATTCATTCGCTATGGTCTAGTTAAAAGTGATTATATGCTTTTACTTGGCTCAGTTCCAGGTCCTAAAAAGCGATTAATCCGACTGAGAGATTGTATGAGACCTCGTGATAATTTCAAGGTATCCTCCCCTGAGATTACTTATATTAGTAAAATCAGTCAACAAGGAAAATAGGTGAAGAAAAATGGCGAAAAATACGAAATCTGTTAAAATACTCGGCTTAGATGGGACAGAAAAAGGAAATATCGAATTACCAGATGTGTTCAACCTATTTCCAAGATTTGATCTGATTCATCGTGCTGTAGTTTCTTCAGAATCTGCTCAAAAACAACCACAAGGAAGAGATCCATTAGCAGGAAAGCGAAACACTGCAGGAAGCTGGGGTACTGGATATGCTTCTGCAAGAGTTCCTCGTTTAACCGGATCTGGTTATCCATCTTCAAGAAATGCAGCATTTGCACCAGGAGTTGTAGGTGGGCGATTAGCTCATCCTCCACGTGCTGAAAAAGTAATTTTAAAGCGAATAAATAAAAAAGAAAAAGTGAATGCTTTATTATCAGCTATTTCTGCAACTGGAAAATTTGATCTTATCCAAAACCGAGGGCATAAAATTACTGAAGAAATGGAATTTCCATTGGTTATCGACGATAAACTCCAAACGTTAAAAAAATCTTCACAAGTGATGGAGGTTCTTGAAAAACTTGGCTTAAATTTGGAATTAAAGCGAGTGAAAGAAGGAAAACAAATTCGAGCAGGAAAGGGAAAACGTCGAGGACGGAAGTACAAACGAAAAACTGGGCCTTTAATCGTTATTAAAGATGATTTTGGGATCTTTAAAGCAGCTCGTAATATTCCAGGTGTTGATGTTATCAATGTTAATGAACTTAGTTGCAAATTATTGGCTCCAGGAACCCATCCTGGTAGATTAGTTCTATGGACTCAATCTGCTTTCCAGCAGTTAAAGAAATTTGAGGTGAACTAAAATGGCAGATAATTATTACGCGATAATTAAAAAGCCTCTGGTAACTGAAAACACTTTTGATTTAATTGAAGATCAAAATAAAATCGTTTTTATCGTTGACCGTAAAGCAAATAAGTATCAGATCAAAAAAGCTATTGAAAAATTGTATGACGTTCAAGTTATTAAAGTCAATACATTAATTAATACTAAAGGAAGCAAAAAAGCATTTGTAAAACTCCATCCAAACTATTCTGCTGCAGATTTAGCAATAAAGCTTGGAATCTTTTAAGTTTCTTTTTTTTTCAATTCTTTCTTTTCTTTATTTCGTTCTAATGGGCAATCTACTAAACTTAGGTCAAATAGTCTGGTCTCTATCTAACAGTAGAGAAACGACAAGAAATCTTTATTAAAAAAAATTTGAAAAGATCAACATTTTTACTACTAATGAAATCACCAAAAAAGATCCTAAAAATAACAGATCCACTTTTTTAAGAATTTTTCCAGAAACCATGGTATTAAAAGAAAATAAAGTTATAATTAAAAAATAAAGAGGAAGAATTAAAAAATACCATAAATCATAAGTTTGTCCTATAAGTGGGGTATTACTTGAGAAATAATTGAAAATATGCATGTAATTTGAAAATATTACATGAAAAGCATACACAAAGGGGCTTAAAATACTTAAATTGATCATCGATACTAATTTGAAAATTAAAGATTTACTTCGTATTTCGTTTTGTATGAGTTCTTTTTGTTTCTTAATTTTTTCATGTTTGATCAAGATGTCCTTAAAGGATTTGAAGAAATCTTGTCCTTGTGTGCAATTTATTTTTAAGATCTGAGAAAATGCTTCTATAATGATGAAAATACTCTTGTTTTTGGTTCTCTCTTTTAGAATATGAAAAAAAGCGTCAATTGGATTAAAACTTCCAATTATTAGATCTCTAATATCTTTAATAGGTTTATTTGATGATTTTTGGAGAGAATTTAGAAGAGCTAATGGAGGAGAAAAGAATTGTAATTCGTAACTAAATAATTCAAAGAAATCAATAACTTCATTCAATCCAATGTTCTTTGAATTTTTGCTTTTAATATAAATTAAAGGAAAAGAACTCTTCCATCTTTTAATTAAAAAGAAAAGCAACATCGTGAAGGATAAAATAATGAAAATAATATCTAAAATTGACTGAAAATAAAAAAGATTGACAGAAAAGAAAACAATTGGGAAAAAAAGGGTTAGAAAAACTAATATTTCTAAGTGAGTCTTAAATTTTGGCAAATTAAATTCAAATTTATTCAACGTTTTTTCATCGAATTGAGAAATTAAGGAATTATTCAGATCATTTCGCTCAAGAATATAGCAGAATAAATCTTTAAATTCTTTTGAATAAAACTGAATTTCTTGCAAATTTTTGGTAATATTACCCCCACGAAAAATATTTTGAATTTTCTCTTTAATATTTATACCTAAACTTGGATTCTGAAAAAATATCTCAAAAATATATTGAAATGTATTAATTTGCCCAGAAAATGTTTTAGAAAAAAGTGACAAATTCAACAATATAAACCGATAGTTATCCATATTTTCATATTTTCGTTTTTGGATTTCTACATATAAGAAATTGTGAAGAAATGAGCCTAAAATAAAGATAATAATTAAAGAAAAAAATAAAAATCCCGTAATTTTAATTAATAAAATATAAACAAAGAAAAAAAGGATGAAGATTAAGCAAAATATAAGTAAGTTAAATTTTTGAATCTGAAATTGGGAAATTCCAAAAATAATTTCTACATCTCTCCATTTTTTTTCCCTTTTACGAAATAGAATTGGTGTAGATTTAAACATCAAACATGATTTAATATAGTATTTGAGAAGGAGATCATTCAAATGAAAATAAATTTCAATCACCTATTTAAAATGAATGTAGCCTATTGAATTACTAATTCCTGCTGTGTAGGTTGTTACAGAATTATTCAACCCATAAATTTTTGTATTTTTCGATATTTTGAATACATATTTTTGGAATAAACTGAAATTTTCAATATAAAAAAAAAAGGTAATTTCTAGATACTTCTTTTCAAAATATCCTTCAATTGTCCCATATTGGCAAAAACTAAGTTGTACCGTCTCATTAAATTCAGAATTTATTGATGAATTTTCAATTCTATTCAAATTTTCTTCCAATTTAGAAGAGTCTTCCTTAACACTTTTTTCCCAGAAATCGTTTAATTGAAATTCAGGTAGTAAATAGTCTAAAGGAAAAAAAAACGGCAAAAACATTAAATTAAGAAGCAATCCAAAAGATATAATTAAGTATTTTTCAAGAATTTCACTCATTTCGTTATATTTCAGAAATAAAAGTATTAATATTCCGATATAACTGGTCAATTTGAAAAAAATTAAATTTTTTATTATTATTAAGTTCAATGATAACCTCTTTAATTTTATCTAAAATTGATTGTAGTTGATTTCTTTTTAAGATAAAGATATTTTTATATTTATTATCTAAAAATTCTTGGATTTGTAACGCATTTTTTTTCCATCTGTGCTCTTGAAAATCAAAATTAAATAGTTTTAATATCTTTATTTCTTTCAAAACAGGAATGTAAACAATCTGGTAAATCGAGTGAATAAATCGTTGATGATTAGTTCTTTTCATTAATATAATGATCCCTAAATCATTCAAGCATGATTGGTTAATATTGTAATGAAAAATCCATCTGTTTATTAATCCATTAATTGAAGAGGCATGCGTTGTTTGAAGTCCTTTTAATCCAGCACTAAGACAGTGAAACATTGCATGTGTTTCTAAATTGCTTAAAATCTCACCAAGAATAATGAAATCACCTGAACGATGTAGTAATTTATAAATCTGTTTTTGTTTAGAATCTTTTTCTAAAGCTTCTGGTTTCACTATATATTTCAATTGATGAGATAAATTATTGATTTTACCTAAGGTTTCAATATTTTCTTCCACATAAATTTTCCTAAAATGAGAAGGGGCATACATATCAATTGCATTGAGTAATGTCGTTTTTCCAGAATTTACTTCTCCCACAATGGTTATATTTATTCTAAAATAAACTGAAAACAAGATAAAGCTAGCAATTTCAATATTTAAGGTCTTTAAATTAACTAGATCTAAAAGTGTTAAAGTTTTTTTTTTCAAATTCCGAATATCAATAGCTATATTTTTCCAATGTGATGGATAAATATCTACACTAAATCTCGCGTAAAAATACTTTGATTGAAAAACATGCATAACATTTGGATGTTCTAAATCTAATCTCTTTTTACTTTCCAAACACACATAAGTCTTGATTGCTTCAATTTCTACATTAGAAAGCATTAGATCACTTTCTAATCTACCGTAACGTTGATGGTTAATATATAATGGAGTTTCAATTTCATCTATAAAAATTTCTTCAATCATTTCATCTTGAAGAAAGATAAAAATTTTCTCAAATTTTAAATATCTCAGCATTAAAATTAATGAAACTTTCTTTCGATCTTCACTAGTAAGTGAATTATAATATCCTGCTAAGTAATGAAAGAATTTACACGAAATATCATTGATTCGTTCAGATAAATTGGAAGAAATTAAAAAGTCAGATTTTCGGACTTTAAGAGAAACAAATTCAAGGATTTGATCTAATTTTGATAAAACATCTGATCTTAAATTTATTTCATAACGGATTTTTTTACAATGAATATTATTTTCATATATAATGATGTCGATTAAATCTTGAAAAACTTGATACCTTGTAATTAGTTTCTCTTGATTATTTGGAATAATTCTGCTTTTTATTGGCATGCTTTGAGTTAAATTTACGAATATTTTCTTCAGAGTATTAATATTCCAAGAGAGAATGGCATAGCTTATCCTAAGGTATTGTGAGATTTTTGATTTGTACTTTAATTTTTCAAATCCACTTAATATTTTTTGATTTTTTTTTTCATTTCTGTTCATTTTTTTATTTGAATTATCACTTAATTCCGAATGATAATCCAAAATTTCATAGAATCGTATGATAGAAAAAGGTTCTTTGAAAAAAGTATTACTTAAGATTTTTTTACTACTTCTACTTAGTTTCTTTCTTTTCTTACTATATTTCTTTTGAAATGATATATATAATTCTCTTAGTAGAGAGAGTACATTTATTTCTTCTTTTGATAGTACTTGATTAAAAGGGCATACCACTTCTTCGATAATTTTGTCTTTGTGTTTTATAAAATAACTGAAGATACAATCAAAACAATCAGAATGATCACAATTTTTGAACCTTGAAGATAAATTTGGCAACAGTTTGTAAGATAAAGACTTGGTTGTTTGATTTGGTGATATTACAACTTGAAAGATATCCATAATCTTCAAATTTCGTGCACCTTAATAAAAAACGACATTAAAATGCCAAAGAAAAAAAAATAGAGAAAAGAAAAAAAGGTGCCAGTGGGGTTTTATCTTCTTTTTTCTTTCCAAAAAAAATTTTGTAGAAACAAATAGAAAGAAGAAAGAAGAAAAAAAAAGCAAATAAATCTGGAAACTCAATTAAGAAAAAAGCACCACTCAATGACAAATTATGGTTAAATACAGGATTTACTAAAATAAGAAGAGTTATTTTAATATCAGCTCCCCCTAACTGCTCTTTTTTATATAATTGGAGAAATATAAGACTGATCAACACTTTGGTTAAAAAAATATCAAATTGCCAAACCCAATTGCCTAAAAAGAAAGAAACTATTGAAATCAATAAAATCATAATAAAAGCTTCAAAAACTAATATCGAATCAATTTTCTGAAATAAAATATCTTCCAAACTAAAAAGAAAATAGAAAAACAGACTCATAAAATATAAAAGAATAACAATATATCCATTATTCATAATCATCCCAAAATTCTATAAGGTTCTTAATTGCACGAGCTCGTATATTTTCATCACAAAACCTATAGATTTTAATTCGACCAAAACACTTTTCTTCTACAATCTTTGCTTTTATTAGTAATTCTAAATGTTTTTTTACGCTATTATGGTTTAAACCGGACATTTTTACAATATATGAGATATTTGTTTCATGAGAAAAAACTAAGATTTTAATTATTTTTGTTCTTCCTTTAGAAGCAAAAATATCTTCAATATTGTATGAATTTTCTTTAATTATACTTTGCATAATGTTCACTTATACCTTTGAATTAAAATCACGAATTTTATGATTTAGTCTTTCATGAATTGCATGGATAGGTAGATCAGCATTTGAAATTATCGATTTCCTTCCTTTGATGTTTTTCGAAACGACATTTGCTTTAACTAATCCAAAATGTGAAAAATGTTGCAAGTAAATCCATAATTGTGTATTTTTCCTTGGTTTTTTTTGCAAATTGTCGCATATTTTTTCATAATGTTGTTTTAAATCTTTAAAAAGAAGATTTTGTTCACCTGTGTTAATCATTAAATCCATTATTGAAAATAGAAACAATATTTCATTGAAAGATAAAGAACCAATTAAATCGACATATGAATTTGGAATAGTATTACTTAAGGCGACATCTATCTCTTCCTTTGAAACATTTTTCAATTCTTTTGATTCAGCAATCTTTACGGCATTTCTTATGATGTTTAATCCTTTTCTAACATCGCCTGAATCATCAATTTCACTCACAATATATTCAAGTGAATCTTTCGAAAACACACCAGGCTTTATGGCAGTTTTAATCCGGGCTGAGAGAATATCAAATAATTGTTCTTTGGTATATTTTTTCAAGGTTATTACATTCCCTTGCAGTGTACTTTTTGTAGAATCATCCAAATTTCCTAATAATATTAAATTTCTAACGATAACTATTAAAGAAATATAGTTTTTTCGATCAAAATTCGATTCATTAAGGCGAGAAAGGCTGTATATTAAATTGAAATGGGTCATTCGTAAATAATTCAGTTCATCTAAGGTTAAAATCAAGTAAATTTCAGATTTAATTAAGTAATCTTCTAAAAATAATATAAGTTCTTGAACAGAATAACCCCTAATTGGAATGCTACAATTCAAACATGAAAGAATACGATTAAGGATGTTATTTGGGGTTTTTTCTTTTCGACAATTAATATGAATATATTTTATATTTAAATTTCTCTTCATTGATGACATTAAAACCATTTTTCCAAACGTTTTTGCAATAACGGTTTTTCCAATACCAATTTCTCCTTGAATTGTAACTTTTCGAGATATCAAAAATGGTTTTTCCAATAATTTTACGAATATTTTAGAGAGTAATATTAATTCTTCTTCGCGATGAAGTAAAATATCAGGAATATAATTGATTTCTAAGTGTTCTTCATGTAAGAATAAAGTATTTAGCAAATATTGCTCTTCCAGATAGTTAATATCCGAGTTTTGTTCCATAATTATCAATACATCTTAAATTGTCGGTATTAAATTAAAGAGAAAAAGAATGAAGATTTTCTTATTTATTATAAAAATCTTCGAAAAAGGATAAAACTGAACTAAATTGATCTTCAATCCATCCGTAGATATTTGTTACAATCCCAATTAAAATTAAAAACAAAATTAATGAAAGGGCAATAAGTAATCCAGTTTCAAGCATCGAACTGCCAGAATTATCTCTTAATAGTTTTTTCCAAAACTTTTCTTGTTTATTATCAATTTTTCTAAACATAATCCTTAATTTCTCTAAATAATAAAAATTCCGAAATTTTAATAAATACGTTTCATTGTGATATTTGTTTAGGATTTAAAGATTTACGTTGTTTTTTAACAATGAGGAACCTCGCTTCTTGCTCTTGACCGAGGATTTTTAAATAGATGAAAATCTAATCTTAGAATAGAAACGTCTTCGATGTCAGGGATTTTGATGATTTATCAAATGAAAACCTGAAATTGAATTGAAACGACTAAGAACCTCGAAGAAAGGGAAAAAAAGCATTAAATTTGTCAAGAATTTGCTTTGAGTATCCCGAATAGTTGGATATCTTAGTATTATATTCACATAATACACAAAAAAGCGGGTATTAAATCCATAAACATCTATATTAATATTTTTTTTCCCATTCTCTTTTTTGGGCGGAATTTTATTATATTTTGCTTTTTCAAAAAACTAAATGAGCCTATTATAAATAAAACCCCAAGAGTGCTTGTTAGATAGGGTTTTATCTTATCCAAATTATAATAAACATGAAAAATTATTGCAATTTCATCATATTCATTATTTAAATCTCGAATTTTAAGTGTAATATTTAAATCAATATTATAATCATTAATAAATACAATAATTTCTGATTTATTTATGGAATAAATAACTTGATCAACTAACCAAATAATGGTAGCTGGAAGATTACCCAAATCTCCAATAAAAATAAATTTTACATAAGTTTGACTTACAATTTTTGAAACATTTGATGTAAAAGATGCATTAGGCATAAGATTTGGAAATACTTCTATAAATCTATTAATAATTAAAAAATCTTGATCTCCATCTATATCAAACACATTTAAAGAAACTGAATAATTTCCTTGAGTTAAATAGCGATGTACGGGATTTTTTTCCGTTGAATTATTTCCATCTCCGAAATCCCATATCATTTTTTGCAATCCATTTCCTTCAAATCCAGTAAAGAAAAATAAAATATCCTGGGTTTCTACAGTTAATGAAGAATTTGTGGAAAAACTGGCAATTGGAAGTAGATCAGGGTTTACTTGTATCATACAAGTCGTGATATTTTGTTCATCTCCATCCCAATCAATAATTATCAAAGATGCTTGAAATATTCCTGGGTCCAAGTAACGGTGTATAGGTGAAATATCACTTGAATTACTTCCATCTCCAAAATCCCAAAAGAAAGTACTTGGATGATTTCCATAATTACCAATAGGTGAAAATTCAATATACTCTCCTTGAATGCATATTGAATTATTTACTCTAATTGAAACATTGGGAAAATAATCTTCATTAATAAAAAACGAAATATTTGTTAGAAATACATCTAAATCAAAATCTACAATTGTTAGAGTTAAATTGACAACACCTGACGAATTAAAAGAATAAGAGAATGTCTCTTGATAAAGAAATATTCCATTCCCTAAATCCCAGCAGTAGGAAATGGGTAAATTTCCAGTAACATTTAATGCTTGAAAAGATATAGAGTAATTTCTTATCAATTTGGATGTATTTATATGAATATATCCACTCGGATGTAGATCTTCAGAAACACAAAGTGGAACTGAATTTAAATATTGATCTTTATCAGAATTTTGATCAATTACTGTTAATGTAATTGAAAAATTCCCTGGAAATTTATATATATGTGATGGAGTCCTTTCTGTGGAATTTTTTCCATCTCCAAAGTCCCAAAAAAAGCAATTTTTTCCATTACCTTCCAAACCATTGAATTGGAAATCCACAGATTGTCCCGCAACTATATTATTTTTGCTTATATTATAAGATGCTTGTGGAATAAGATTCTGTTCTATTGATATTGTTTTGGTTGTTGAAAAACAATCGCCATCGTGATCAGTAATCAACAAAGTAACATTGAATATACCAGGATATTCATAAATATTACTCGGTGAATCTTCTTGAGTAAAATTTCCATCTCCAAAATCCCAAAAAACTAAGTATGGTGAATTTCCAAAACACCCAGAGAAATTAAAAAGAACTAAATCACCAGTATAAAAAGTAATATTTTCATAAGAAATATTGCCATTTGGAAGAAAATCGATTGATATATTTAATACTTTTAATATTTGCGATTCTTGCATGTCTTGATCTCTAATTTTTAACTTTACATTTATCATTCCCGGTTCTGAATAGATATGGATTGGATTTCTTTCACTGGAATTAGTTCCATCTCCAAAGTCCCAAAAGAAAACTGTTGGATTATTTCCTAGTTGTCCCGTAAAATTGAATTGTATCTCCTGACTCATAAATAAAAATGGAGAACTGATTGAGAAATTTGCTATTGGATAAAGATCCATTTCAATATTTACAAGCATATAGTGAATTGAAGTATCATTATCTTTGTCTATGACAGTTAAACTAATATTGTGGATTCCTATTTGTTGAAAGAAATGAACGGGGTTAATATCAGATGAATTTGTTCCATCTCCGAAGTCCCAAAAGAAAACTGTTGGATTATTTCCTAGTTGTCCCGTAAAATTGAATTGTATCTCCTGACTCATAAATAAAAATGGAGAACTGATTGAGAAATTTGCTATTGGATAAAGATCCATTTCAATATTTACAAGCATATAGTGAATTGAAGTATCATTATCTTTGTCTATGACAGTTAAACTAATATTGTGGATTCCTATTTGTTGAAAGAAATGAACGGGGTTAATATCAGATGAATTTGTTCCATCTCCGAAGTCCCAAAAGAAAATTGTTGGATTATTTCCTAGTTGTCCCGTAAAATTGAATTGTATCACAGAAAAAACATATAATGTTGAATTAGAAATTAAGAAATCTGAAAAAGGAACGAAATTTTGTTCAATTTTGATAAAATTTTCTTTTAATAATATATCAAAATTTCCTTTATCATTAAAAATTTTTAATGTAACTGAAAAATTACCTACAAAATTATAACAATGAATAGGATTTCTCTCAGTAGAATTTGTTCCATCTCCGAATTCCCAAAGGAAATTGCAAATAGAATCTCCATCCAAACCTGTAAATTCAAAAGCAATAGATTCATTCAAATAAGCATAAGATGTGTTTGCTTTAAAATCTGAATATAAGGGGCAAGGAATTTCCAATGAATTAGATGTGGAATTGGTTATATATTCATTTCCATTAAAAATTACTTTGAAAATATAATATGGTGGATTTTCTGTTTTTGAAAATTCCTTCAATTGACTCCAAGATATTTCATAAAAAAAACATGATGAGTTCAGTATGTTTTCAAGTGAAGAATTAACTACAATCCAAGTTTGATTTAATATCACCATTAGATCAAATTCATTCAAATTAAGCTGAGATATTTTAATCTGATTAGTTTCTTCTAATAACAAACGAATAGAGTTCTCATTTGAGTAATTTAACAGTGAAAGTTTTAAATTTAATACTTTTGGTTTGAAATGAACAGCATATGTAGTATTTTTTATCTCATAACTTGGATAGCTCCCCCAAAGACTAAATGAGAAATTTCCCACTTGATTTGGATTGGAAAATAAAATTTTGTAAATTCCATCTTTGAAAATGATTTCTTGATAGTTGAAATTTGCTCTAACACCCCAGACAATGTCTTCTTGAGTAAATGAAATATTTTTAGAGTTAAATAATCTAAAATCAAATTCAATCATTGGACTAAATAAAATAATTTCTTGGTCAGAATTATTGAGCATTTGGGGATAAATTCTACATGGAATAATCTCAACTAATAGGTTGATTTGATGATTTAGAAACTGGAGATTAGATGAAATATTTATTATAAGTGAAAAATTACCGATTGAAGTTAAATTGAAATTATTGAAATCTATTTCAAATTTTCCAGATAAATTTACACAAAAATGAGAAACAATGACTTCTGTCTCATTTTTATAAAAGAAAAGTTCGACTAATCCAGTGTATTTTTTATCTGGATTTTCAAAAGCTACGATTTCATTTGTATATTTGTAATAATTATCAAATTCAAATGAAATTTTTGTAGAATTGTTATATAATAAAGGAGAATATTTCTTAATTTCAATTTTTTTTTCATATTTGTCAACCATCGAATTACTCGGTTCATCATTTATGTAAACGAAAAAAACTAAGACAATCCAATAAATCTTAGAAATTTGAGTTTGATTTAGTGAAATTTCATTGAGATTAAGAGATGTATTATAAAAATGGCATCCATTTGTAGATGGACAATTATTTATCCAAATAGCATTATCTAATAACTCATAAATTGAATAATTTTCTGAACTTTCATTAATAAAAAGAAGTTTCACAGACATATTTTCAGAACTTTGTGAATAGTAATCCCAAGTGGCATTTATAAGGATTTGTTCATCCATAAAATAACTATTTTTGTTCGTTTCAATTCGAGGTAAAGGTTCTAACGGTATAAATGAAGAGATGTTTTTGATATTTACCAAAAATAAAGTGCAGATTAAAATCCCTATCTTTATTATTACAGATCTTTTCATATTAATAATTATACACTTTTATTTTTTAATCTCGATAGAATATAATTTTAGTTTCATTTGCTGTTAATGAATCATAAAATTCAAATTATTGGGGTAATTGACTATTTTAGGTGTTAGAAATGGGTAAAGTTAGACCAGTCTTTATTAAAAAAGTCTCTAAAGAATTAATTCAGAAATATCCTGAAGTATTTTCAGTGGATTTTGAAGAAAATAAAAAAAAACTTCAAAAATATACCGTTATTCAATCTAAATTAGTAAGAAATCGTATTGCAGGATATCTTACTCATTTAGTAAAGAATAAAAAAGAAAAAATTGAATAAATTCGATGCCTATGTCGGAAAAATCAGTGAAAAAAATGGCAAATTTGCTCCGAAAAGGGGCAACTATGCTGGATAAGTATTGTCCTCAATGTAATGGGATTTTATTTAGGTTACAGAATAATGATCTTTTTTGTCCTAATTGTAATCAAAAAGTAATCATTGTAAAAGATGAGGATAGTATTTCAAATACAAATTATTCAGATGATATCGAAAAAAGGGATAATGGTTATAAGAATCCAGAATCTTCAAAATTTGATGATCTTTTTTTTGAACTCCAATTTAAATTTGTCCAATTGATGAAAAATCTAATCTCTCGAATAGAGCAAACTTCAGATTTATTATTAATCGAAAAAAGTCTTGCTTGTATTGAAAAAATAATTTCAATAATTCAGAAATTAAATGAATTAAAAAAATAAATTTAATGCAAGAACAAACAATTTCAAAATGGAAGCTTCCATAGTGTAGTTCGGTCAAGCATTTGAGGCTCTCACCCTCAAGACTCGGGTTCAAATCCCGATGGAAGCATCTTTTTCCTAAAATTCAATGATTTTAAGTTGAAATAAACGAGTTTTAAATGATGAATCCCAGCAAAACAAAATTTTTTTTCATTAAAACATTCGGTTGTACTTATAACTTAGCAGATTCTTTAAAAATTGAAAGGATTCTATCTACTTATCATTATATCAAAGTTGATGATATAAATTTATCAAATATTATTATTATAAATACTTGTGCAGTAAAACATGCAACAGAAACAAAAATTTTGTATTATATTCAGAAACAACGAAATCAATATCCTGATAAGCAATTTATTATTATTGGTTGTTTACCACAGATTGGAAGAAAAATGAAACAAAAGATTCAAAACTTGCTTTTAGAAAATGATTTTATAGTAAAACCTTTAGAAATTAACAAAATTCCTTATTTATTGGACAATTCACTTAAAACTGATTCTTTAATTCCAAAGTCTGCAATTATTCCAAGTAAACTTAAACACCAAAATGTTGGAATTATACAAATATCTGAAGGTTGCAATAATTCTTGCACATATTGTTGCACTACAATTGCACGTGGGAAATTGATATCATTTGATTCCTGCTCGATATTGGATCAAATAAAACTACAATATCTTGATGGAATTGATCATTTTTATTTAACTAGCCAAGATTTGGGTAACTATAATTATAATGGAAAAAACCTCATTCATCTTCTTAGAGATATCTTAAATCTTCAAGGAAATTTCCAAATTCGGCTTGGAATGACAAATCCCGATTTTCTTATCAAATCAATTGAAGAATTTCTAACAATTTTTCAAGATCATCGTATTTTTCGATTTTTACATATTCCTATCCAATCTGGAAGTAATAATATTTTGAAATTAATGGGAAGAAAATACAAAATCGAAGAAGTAAGGCAAATTATTCAGAAAATAAAGGAATTCGATAAAAATTTTACGTTTTCCACTGATATTATTGTAGGATTTCCAACAGAACAAGAAGAAGATTTTCAAGAAACGGTAGATTTCATTAAAGAATGGCAACCTTTTAATTTAAATATTTCAAAATATTCGGTTCGACCAAATACTCTCGCAAAAAAAATGAATCAAATCCCATCTCAAGAAATAAAGCGTCGTTCCACTATTTTACATGAAATATATAAAGATTATTCGCATCAATTGCGAAAAAATTGGATTGGTTGGGAAGGAACCGCAATTATTTCCAATTTTACTTCTGAGAAATGCAATAGTTTAGTTAGAAATGCTTACAATATCCCAATTTTTATTGAACAACAAATAGAAAAGAAGATTATCAAAATTAAAATTAAAAAAATCAAGCAAAATAAGTTGATAGGGATTTACTCTAAAGATTAAAGAATGGTTTGAAAATTTTTACATAATGATCTCTAATAGAATATTCTGGAATTTGCATCGCTAAAGAAGCAATTTTTTGGGTTAAAATTGGTTTAGAATTGAATTCTCTTGCAAGAAGTCTATCAGCACAATATACAACAGTAGATGCTAATATGTAGGGATTTCTTGATGCACGAATATTATAATGAAGAGTTTTTAAAATATGCAAGCATTTTTTATTTAATAACCTTCTATATTCTTCCTTATGCCATTGTGATCCTTTTTGGATCATTCTCTCCATTACATCTCTTGAACTAACTACATTATCAATAAATCGGCTAATATAATCTTCGCTTTGATGTGGTTTTGTTCGAGTGGTTAGATATTTTTGATATTCCAAATAGTCACGGATTATTAATTTTGGATTTATTCTATGACCTAGTAATCTAAATGTATTACAGATCTCCTTGATACTAATTGGTGAATGAGATTTATTTTCTTTTGATGCTTGAAAAATACAAAAACCAATTAGAGAAACATGATTTACAATAGCAGGCGCTTTTCTTTTAATTTCATGATATAGATATGCAGTTCGAGATTTTACGGGTTTAGAAAGGCATAAGTATTCTGAAATCTGGCCTAAAATTTTCAAAATTCTGTAATCCGTTTCATGATTTTTTATTTTTGTTGGAAGGGAATAGAATTTCTTGAGTTTGGAAAATTTCTTTTGATTTCTGGCTGAAATCAGTTTCTTTTTATAATCATAAAATGTATATTTAGAAAAAAAATCTATGTGACTACCTAAAGTACATATACTATCAACAGTTTTACCAATTGAAACAAATTGTGTACTTGAACATTGATGAAAATCTGAAATTTCATTAATTTGATAGCTTTCAGCGAAACTATAAGAATCAAAAACCAAACCACAATTTTGACAGACAATTTCATGTTCATTATTGATTAAAACTCCACCACATTCAGAACATCGCTGTTTTTTTAAATGCTCTATTTTTGAGACATCTGAAGTCATAAGTTGAGAAATGATGCGTATTAGATTGTTAAATGATTTTTTGGGTTTAGATGTAATTTTGAATGTCAATATTTCTCTTTCAAAGGATTGAATGATATTATATGAGAGACTTAATTGAAAATAAAAAATAAGAATAAATTCTCAAAATCTAATTCGCAATATTATTTAGGAGTTTATATCCATTTGAAATAAATTTGTAGTATTGTATGACTAAAAATCCAAGTATTTTTGAATATTTTATAGACCAAAATTGCATCGTATATAAGTTCCCTAATTATTTACTAATATATAGAGGCGTAATTCTTACAAATATTTCATACTATCGAGAAATAAATAAGAAATTGCAAGAGATTAGTCAAAAAAAAATCAATTCTATTATTTATATTTCTCCTTTGAAAAAACAAACAACTCTTTGGTTTCATTCGAGAAATTTTGATTTATCTGATTTTAATTCAATTGTTAATAATCTATGTTTAAAATATTCCAATTATATTAAAGAAATTCCTGATGATTCAATTGTGGATGAATTTTTTATACATCCTTACATCCAAAATGAGAATTTTATTATTCTTGATGATAAGTCCAATGGAAAATTCGAAATAAAAGCAAATCTCCAGAAATCAGTTTTCCTTTATAAAATTATTTTAGAAAACAAACGAAATCAGATTGAAAATAATCAATTTTTACAAGAATTCTTTGATTATTTGATAATTGCTAGAATCCCTGGAATAATTCAATTGAAAATACCGGAAAACTTGTTTCATAAAGTATGTATTATAATTTTTCTTGAGAAATTAGAATCTAAAATTGCTTTTGAAGGATATTTAAAATCCCTTCAGATTTTGAGCATGATCAAGTTTGAAAAAATAAAAATTCAAGATTTCAGGCGAATTTTACAAAAAAAAATAATAAAACCACATTACCAAATGAATTTTAATGATTTTTACAATAAATTCTTCAGAAACCTAGAAAAGAATAAGCAAATTACACAATTGGAGAATAATTCTGTGAAATTACTAGAAAAATTAGATCTTGAAAATTCTGGATTGTACAAATTATCTACAAATATCTACAGAAATGAAATTAATCAATTTCTTTTCTTGTTAACAATAGAAACATTTCCCAATTTAGTTTTCATTCTAAAAAATTACTATAGAAGCTGTAAATCTTTATTTATTATTTCATCAAATCTGGAATTGATTAAATTAATAAAAAACAGAAGTAACATCGAAAAACTACCAAAAATCTCCTTCTTCTTCATCCAAAATCCAAAAAAATTTCTTGAAAATTGCTTAAACTATGAAAAACCAATTTCTTCAAAATCGTTGCATTTGTCCAATTAAATATAAAAACAATGTTCTATTATGTACATTGATCGTGGGGATCTAGGCAATCCCTTGAAACTCTATACAGAGTGGAGCCGTGCCTATAGCGGACTGAGAAAATTTCGAAGGAATATGATTCTTTTTGGAGAAATATTCTTACTAACCAATGATACACTCCCTATTTGAGATGGGTTACGGTAAAGTCGTTTTTGTAGGAAAACGATAATTACCTTAAAGAACAAAAACGATCAGGCCAGGGATGGAGCAATCGTAAGTTCAATAACTCATGCACAAGTTGTGGGGTGTTAAGGTCCAAGAATATGGACTCAAATAGATGATTATTTTTGACAAATTGATCACTGATATATTAACTGGAGAAGCAAGAATAAGAAATTAATTAACAAGGTAATAAAAACTCCCGTTAGTAATAGAGCTAATTTTACTTTAATTAAATATAATTGGTTAAATATAATTAGGTTTGATTTTATAGCAATTGAATTAAAAGAAATAAACTTATACATCTCGAGCAGAATACCATTTCTTATTTGAATTAATCTTAATGTTAAAATTTCTTGAATAAAAAAAACAAAACCTTTAATATAGCTATTAGGAATTATATGAAAAAAAAGTGAAAATAATACAAAGAGAATACATAAAATCTGAAAAGTTCGAAAAATATATATTAAATTAAAATTCAAAGTTATGGAAATCATGATTATTCGGTTTTCTAATTAACAAGGATGGATGGAAATATCATTCCAAGTATTTTCTTAAATGCTTCCAATATTCCAGAACTTTCAATAGCAATTGTTTGAATTAAGTGAATTTTTTCATTATTTTCTAATCCAAAGGATTCTGAAATTTCTTTTGAATCAATTAAATCATCTAAATCTCTTTTATTTAAACAAATAACAACTGGTAATTCCTTGATTTTTTCTTGTAAATAGAAATTTAACTCTTTCCAAGAAGTTACATTATCTTTGAAATACTTTCTTTGAGAATCAACAATAAACATAATCCCATCAATTCCATAAAGAGTTGAAGGCCGAGTTGACGCATAGAAATCTTGGCCTGTTGCAGTGTATAATGAGATTTTAACCGTCCATTCACTTCCTTTAAGCTGCAAAATTCCAAAATCAAAAAACAAAGTTCTACCTGTCGTTGTGTTTATTGAGGTGACTAAATTCTCTTTATTAAACACACGAAATAAACTTCTCAAACTTGTAGTCTTTCCAGACATTGCACAGCCATAATATACTATTTTAATTTGAATTTCCCTTTTTTTGTAATTTATTATCATATTTATCCCCATAAACTTTCAAATGTATCAGAAAAATTTGAAGTATTTTGCATATTCAATAGATGCATGAAATTTTCACTCCATTCATTATCAATAAATTGTAGAATTCTTTCAATAGGAGCTTGCTTATATGCAATTGTTCCAAATAAAACTCTAGGTGAAATATTTGTTTTAATATTAAGATCGTACAAAATTTGCATCCGATGAAGAATGTTTATTGACCTTTTACAAGCATTGAAAAAATTCAAGATTTCCTTTTTAATAATGTTTTCTTTGATTTCCTTTTCTTCAATCTCAAAATTCATAATTGAATTTTTCTTTTCTTGAGGAATTTTTCGAAATTTTGTTTTTTTTGCAATAATTCGCTTCATTTTTTCAATCTCTATTTCTGTACGATTAATTGCGTTCTCATAAATCCATTTTTCTAATTTTAAATCGAAATTTGGGAAAATTCTACCTACTATTTCTGTTTTTAAATTTGTATTTCCAATTTCGAGTTTTAAAAAGTAATTTGTTTTTGCATATAATTCATTATAAACTTGTATATAATTTGTATACGAATTTTTGTCAATTAATACTCCAAATATCCAAGATTGGAAAGTGTCAATATTTTTGATTGCATTTTGTATTGCGTGTGGAAAACATAAAAAAACATTTCGTTCAATATTTAAATCACTATCTTCATAATTTGAAATTTCCATGAAGTCAATTTTATTGATAAAATCGGAGAGAAATATTAACTTGTTTCGAAAGGGGATTAAATCTGCTAGTTCATTAATAATATCATCAATCCTTTGTTCATCATCTGATAAAACTACTATTGGAATTCGATCCAAAAGACATTTAATCAATAAAGATACATCTTCAATCTCTGAACAACTAAAAACATTTATTAGATCCATTTTTCTCCTCCCAAAGGTAACTGATTAAAAATTGAATCAATCTTTATTGAAGGAACCAAACTATCCGATTTTTCTGCATTATGAAGAATTTTTTCCAATTTCTTACAATATTTAGGTATTATCAGCCTAAGAAGACCTAATTTCTGTCTTCCTTTTATTATTTTTGCTGAAAATATTGCATTTTCAACTTTGTTTATAAATTGGAATTCATCAATACATTCAAGCAAGATTGAACTAACATGCATTCTTTTTAACTGCCAGGCACATTCGTCTGAAGTAAAAAATAAAGAATTGCTCAATGTTGCTTCTTTTTCTAAGTCTTCTTGAGATTGATGTAATCCATTAATAAAACTTGAAAGGATAAACCCCCCCTCAAAAGAAACGATTGTATTGATTAAATCAAAAGTATTACTCGCAAATTCTTCGAGGAGTTTATCAATCATTTGATATGTTGTTTGTGAAAAACTTATAGAATATATTGGTATTCTTTCCTTTTTTTTCGAGACTTCAAATTTTTCTTGAGCAGAATTTAAAAATTCTTGCATTTCGGAAGATGAATAGTGTCTTTTTGGTGGTTTGAATGAATTCTTAGACAAGACTAGACATTTCTTTATTTCAGTGAGACTATTTCTAATTTTTAAGAAAATCCCGCCTAAATTAACATCTGCACGCGTTGTTAAAGCAACATAAAATTCATCATCACAACCAGGCAAATTCTGAGTTTGAATGACTTTATTAACTGTAGAACTTCCGTAATTTTTAAGAGGAGTTATTAAAATCTTAGCAATTTTTCCCTCAATTAAAATATATTTTAATTTTTCATTATACAAGCTCAAACCACAATTATATATTGCAGAAGTTGCAGCACATATTCTAAAAAGTTCTTCTTTTGAAAGTAAAATACCGCTATGTTGTATAGGATTACCATCACGTTGTGTTAGCACAACATTTTCGACTCCCTTTGTCGCCTTAATAATATCTAAATACGTTTTGATTTTAGTTGACAGGGAAATTTTCTTCACCTATTTTTACTTTTTATTTCTGTCAGATTATATAAAATCCTAACATTTTTTTCCTTCTTCTCCCATAGTTGATTAGCACCAATTCATTCATCCCGTTTTGCCCAAACTCCAACCTTATGCTTCATTAAGACATAGTCAATCAATTACTATACCTTAGTCATGGTGCCGATTGGCACCACAATCACGCTAAAATGTTAGGCTCATCCTCAGCAAATTACTGAAACTCACGTAACTCACTGTCCCAAGGACTTAAACAAGATGTTAAAATCTAAAGAAATCTCAAATTTTCTAAAGAATTTTCATATTTTGATGATACAAAACTTTTTAAGATTCTTTTTTCATAAAATTAAAATTCTGAGATTTTTCTTATCTTTTCTTTAACTTTTTTTTTCAAAGCCATTGAATGTTAAAATTTATTAAGGAAGAATCTCCAATAAAGTTTTTAATGAGACATTCGATATGTTTAAATTAGGATTTACATTGTATATTTTGTAGTTGGAAACAACTCATTCCCATGTCAATCGGCGTGAATATGGATCAACGACATAGGTCTTGGAGATGAAGTATTCCTTTCCTTGAACATGGGTGAACTATGAGGTCCTCCGAGGAGGACTGAAGTTGTTATGCACAGATGGTCGGTAAGTAAACGACCCCCAAAAA
>CAYRPF010000011.1:0-31761 GCA_964426185.1 uncultured archaeon
TCCATTCAATTCCATTTTTACACAATCATTTTATTTTAATCAATTCGTAGCTTGTGGTTCCCATACCTAACTTTTCACTATAACTGAATTGAATATCTCCCCGAGTTTCCTTATGTACCCCCAAAAATTTATCTTCTCCAGGATTATAATTGCTTTCCATTCGTGAATCTTGGCTTCCTTGCTGTTTATTAACTAAATCATAGCATGCTTTATCTAATGCCACCGGATCTGTCGATGCAAGAATTCCTATGTCTTTCACTATTGGAATTTCAGATAGGTTATAACAATCACATTCAGGAGTAATGTTAATAACGAAATTAATAAAGCCCATCTTCTTCTGGTGGATTTTCCATACACCATAGGCATATTCTATCAATCTTTCGGTGAATTCTGCAATGTCGCTCTCCCAATTAAATGCCAAAGCACCTTCTGGACAGTATCTTATGCAATCACCGCATCCAACACAAGCGTCTTTATCCACGGTGTATTTTCCTTCAACAATCTCGATAGCGTCTGCAGGACAATGATTTTTGCAAACCCCACACCCCACACATTTTTCAATTTCAGGTAAATAAGGTCGTACATTATGCTGCTCCTTCTTGCCTTGCACACTAGCACATCCCATCCCTATATTTTTTAAGGTACCTCCAAATCCTGCCATCATATGTCCTTTAAAATGGGATGAGAAAATAACTGCATCAGCATTTACCAAATCTGAAGCAATTTTTACCTTCTTAAAATGCTTTTGATTGATCTCCACTTCGGTGTAATTTTTTCCCGTTAATCCATCGGCAATTACTACCGGAGCACCTATTGTAGCATAGGTAAAACCGTGAAGAATTGCAGTATAGATATGATCAACAGCATTACGACGTTTTCCCCGGTATAGAGTGTTAGTATCAGTTACAAAGGGTTTTGCTCCAGCTTCACGAATTTTTGCAACGATAGATGCAATATACCATGGAGGAATAAAAGTAGAGTTACCCATTTCTCCAAAATGGACCTTAATTGCGGTTAAATCCCCCTTTTTCAAAAATGAATTGAATTCAGCAGCATCAAACAGTCTTTGAATTTTCAGATGCATCTGATCTTCTTCATCTTCTACATCTAACCCGATAAAATATACTTTACTTTGATTACAATTATTCATTAACGCTCACGGAACTATCAACCATTTACCCTATAAAAATATTTCAAATTAGGAGATGTTGAGTTCATAAAAAGGTATATTTTGGAATTTTTAGAGGAATAAGATCTTCTACCTTGGGCATTGGTTCTAAAGTGCTGAAAATTGGATGGTTGTCCAACATTCGTAGGAAAAGCTGGCAGTTTTTCTGCGGGATTCGTACTCCAACTGCATTTGCATGACCACCTGCACTACCTCCTAATTTAATTGCGATTTCGGGAACAATTTTGCGAAGATCGATCCGACGCCAACCGCGTATGGTAATGTCTACCAACAATCTCTTGGAATTTAAAGTACGAATTACCAATCCCAAATGTTTGCCTGAATCGCCCAATATCCAGTGAGCAATTTTGGAGTAAGATAATGTAGGAGGATCTTGAACCCAAGCAATATTTTTTTCGGTGTGATATAATGAAAGAATGATGGGACGCCTTTCGTTATCACGCTTGGTAGCTTTAATCGCTGCTTGAATTAATTCAGGAATGTCAGTAGGGGCTTTGTGATGGCTAAAATGGTGAATTAACTCCCGAAGTTTATCATAATGATCTTTTTTTCCAATTTTTTTTAAACCTTGAGCCAATAATCCCGCATCTAAAAATAAAGTACGCCTCTCATAATGATGCATTAAGCGTTGCATGAGAGGAGAATCATCTAAATAGTCGCAGATTGCTCCCAATAATGCGATATGATCCGCCCATCGAGGTAATTGATAATAAAAATAACGATAAGTTAATTCAGTAGCCGAAACATTAAGATTATGAATGTTTACCACCTTTTCAGGTAAACCATCTAGTTGAATATGATGATCTATATAAGTAACCGAAAAATTTTCGCTAATTGCATTTAAAGTTTTAAATATTTCAGGATATGCTTTTTGATCGAGGGCAATATCACAAATGATTAAATCATCAGAAGGGATTGATTGTAGATCTCGCAGTAGTCCAGCCGGATGGCTGAAATATACGTACGCATCACAATATTCTTTTACCATTTTAACTAATGAAGCCGAACAAATACCATCGGCGTCAAGATGAGTAATGATAGTTGTCATCGGAAATATAAGTAAAAAGATACCTTCACTTAAAAAATCTAAGCACTTAATTAAAAGTAAAGCGAAAAAAATTTGTATTTTTTTATGAATATACTGGCGCTGCAGGGCGACTTTCCCTAACTTTCCGAATGTATTTATCATAAGCGAATTTGAAATCTTCAGCCAACACGACTTTCCGATTTGAACGAATGGCATTCATACCCGCTTCAGTGCAAATGGACTTAATATCAGCACCAGAAAGGTTTTCCAATTGCATTGCCATTTTTTCCAAATTAACATCTTTTAATGGCATATTCCTAGTGTGAATCTTGAATATTTCCGCTCTACCTTTCGCATCCGGCAAACCTACCTTAATAATACGATCAAATCGACCAGGTCGCAAAATTGCGGGATCCAAAATATCGGGTCGATTGGTAGCAGCAATAATTTTCACTTGATCTAAGGCATTGAATCCATCCATTTCAGCCAACAACTGCATTAGAGTTCGCTGCACTTCGCGATCGGAAACTTGAGAATCTTGGGTTCTTTTGGAAGCTACTGCATCAATCTCATCGATGAATAATACAGCCGGTGCTTTCTCTCGAGCCAAAGCAAACAATTCTCGCACTAATCGGGCACCCTCTCCAATATATTTTTGAATTAATTCTGAACCAACTAAACGAATGAATGTGGCGTTGGTTGCATTTGCAACAGCTCGTGCAATAAGCGTTTTTCCCGTTCCCGGAGGTCCTTCTAAAAGAACACCATTGGGGGGTTCAATACCAATTATATCAAATAGTTCGGGATTTGTTAATGGTAATTCGACTACTTCTCTAAGCGTAAGAATAATATCATCCAAACCACCGATATCCTCGTAAGTTTCTTTTGGTCTTTCATCTAATTCCATACCAGCGACGAAAGCGTCCACATTAGGTGGGAGTATTTTCACAATTTTCAAGGTTTGCTGATCTACACCAACTACGTCTCCTGCCTTTAATGATTCAAAAGGACTTGCCACCAAGAAATCATTACCTGAGGGGGTGTGAATAACTGCAAAAGTATCATCCACTATCCGGGAAACCGTAGCGAGTAATAATGGAGTAACTGCCATCTTATTTATTCTTCTTTGCAGGCGATCCAACTCATTCCTATATCTATCTCGCTCTCTTAACGCCCGAGCTAGTTGTTCTCTGACTTTCTTTAATTCTGATTCAGACATAAATTTACACCCTCTTGTTTTTCATTAAAATAAACTCGATTCTGCACATAAGATCAAAACTAACCCTTTCTGAAAAAGTTTTGCTCAAGTTTTTATAACTTATTCACCCTATTTAAGTTATTTTTCATAATTTTTCCAATTTTTTTTTATAATTTTTCTTAATTCTTCACGGGAGATTGAGCAAACATTGTAAGTTAATCTGCAAGCAATCCTTTGATTATCCTTCAGATTATCTAAATAAATTACTTTCAGAGCATTATCAAAGGAAATTTAATCTCAAATTGAAAAAATTCTCCGACGGAGTTCGAAAAAGACGTTTAGTGCCCCATCAGACGGATGTTGATAAATTTTTCAGGCGTTTATCCGAGAAAGATATTCATTTTATTTTCGGGAATATCTTAAATCGGCTCAATCAAGAGATCCGAAGGTGGACTATTAGAGGGTCGAAAATGCGCTTGCTGGTCGATAACACAAAATATCCTTCCTACCTCAAGCTTCAGCCACCCATCGAGGTGGAAACATATAAACAACCGGTACTCGTAAATCGAGGTTGTTTTAAGGCATGGCACTTCAAGGATATGGGATGGCTTTATTTTCCGAATTCCATCTGCTTCAATAAAAGCAGTATCGTTCAAAACACATTGGAATCGCCGCAAAATGGCTAAAATTTCAAGGACTTAACCTTAGCTATGCATTAATGGATCGCAAATTTTACCGTGCTTCGCTGATTAAAGAATTAAAAGATCAAAAACTTCCAGTTTTAATCCCAGCCAAAAAATTCTAGAAAGTAAAGAAGCATTTTGATTAATTTTTACTTGGTAAAAAGAAAATATGTGAAAATTACCTGTTTTCACAAACTCAAAAGACAAAACGTTGGCCGAGTTCTGTCCATGTGCGCTTAGTTTTAACTGCACATGGAAGCCAATCTGCTTTGAAAATTCGTGCACGATTTCGTAGAAATCAGATTAGTTTTGATGAAGCCATGCACGAAATTGAAGGGTTTTTTACAACTCTAAAACCTCGGCGAAATTTAGCTCGTTGGAGCCGTTGGCTTTCGAGAACCTACAAAAAAAGATGGTTTGAAGAAACAAGGTTTCGAATGCTAAATGCGATCCATTAATCATTCAGAAATAGACATCCTTCTACTCAACTTGCTCAAATTTATTTACGGGCCTATGTTTTCACAGAAAGCAACAGATTAATTATCGCATTAAAATCTGGAAAACTATTAAATGTATACCAATCAACCCTAAAAAGGATTATCGAAAGAAAGATGTTTGAAAATGTTAGAGAAAATGTATGGTTTTTACAAAAAGAAAAAAGGGGGTTATATTTTATGAGTAAATTTATAACCTTAAAGACTGTGATGAAAAAAAAGATGCTATAAATTTTTTGAGTTAAATATTAACCTACTCAATATTTACCTTTTATCGAGAGTATGAATTCCTCAAAATGTCTCTTAAATTGGCTACATTTCTATCCTTCTCGTTTTAATTGTTACGAAAAATATTTATTCGCTATATTTTTTCTATTATTATTATTACTCGTTGAAAAAGAAAATGATATCAAAATTCCTTAGTATTCTTTTTTACAGGAAAAGACTAAATATTGTCTTAATATTTGGAATAATTTTTTCGATAAGTGGGCTCACAACTATTATCAATTCTGTAAATTACATTCAATCGAGTAACTTAAACAAGATTTATGAAGCAAATGAAGTCGATATTTATTATAAAAATGATATCCATGATTATAACAAGTTTAATTCCCTAAATTTAGACATCTCAACCTCAATAAACATTGAATCTTGTTTTCAAGTACAAGTACTCACTTTAAAATACAATTATCAAAATTTGTTTCAAAATTCTTTTCTTTCTAATGAAACTCAACAAGAAAAATTGGAATTTGATTCTTCTCTTACATTTTTCATGTTAGGTGTTGATTTTAATGATCCAAAGATTCAAAACAGACTTGGTGATTTACTACAGAATAATTTCACCGACGATGAAAAAAATTATTATTTTTCACCAAGCATTATGAATAGATATGAGTTATCCAATGATAGTTCTATTTTACATTACATTTTCAGCGAGGACGATTTAAGTCCTATATTAGTTGCAAATATTACTTCATATAGATTGTTGAAAATAAAAGATGAATTCAAGTTTTTTCAATTATTTGGACTATCTGATTATTGGATGAACACTAACTGTGAATTGATTCTTATTGATTCTTCAATGCTTTTTAATCTCTATATTAATAAAAACACTAGTAATGAATATTTTAAATATTGGAATCAAATCAATATTCGGTTCGATCGGTCAGACTTGGAGGTCAAAAATTATAAAAAAATAGAAAAATTAATTCAAGAGGATTTTTCTAAAATAAAATTGTTTTTCACAGTAAATGGGATTAAATTTTATGATGATGATGCATATCTTCCATATTTCGGTCCTGATATTAATATATCACCTCTATTAAAGGCGATTCATGATTATAGAAAAACAAGTGAAAATTTTGAATTCATTGCAGTACTTATTTTTATTCCTGTATCTGTGATTTCTATATGGTTTTTAGGATTAATTTATCAGCAATTCTTCTCCAATTTTAAAAAAAGTTGGATTCGTCTAAAAATAAATGGTCTTTCTCGAGATCGGTTAATTTTGTTTCTTTCAATTTACATTTTAATAGTTTCACTCATCTCTAGTGTTTTTCTAATGATCTTTTCAAATTTAATCGTCCAATTTATCGGAAATTTTTTACTACAATCTTCTCTTCAAGTAGCTAATTTTGTAAATTTGCCTTTATTGTTCAACAATTTCTTCTTAACTTTTCTGCTAAGCACTACAATGGGTTTAAGCTCGATGATAATTTTACTATTAAAAGAAAATAAAAGCAAAAAAAAAAATAAAATCATTAGATTAAATAAAATACAGTATCTTTCGATTTATTTAATATTAGTTTTAATAATATTTCTTCCAACTTCTTTTTCTTTTGAATTTTTTAAGCAAAACACGCAGTTTACTAAATTTATCTATGATTATTGGCCAATTATCACAATATTTTTTCCAATGGCCTTAATTAGTTTTATTTTTTTTACGATCGAGTTCTTATCTCAAGTTATCTTTAGAAATTCAGGTCTCATTTATAAGACTTTATCTAAAAATTCATCTTTTTTAAAACTAGTAAAAAATGTTTTTTCTCCAAATAAAGAGAAGAAAAAGTTCCTTATCATATCTTCACTCGCTTTGCTTTTCATTTTTGAAGCGAGTATGATTAGTGAGTCTATTCAAACGCATGATAAATCCTTGAATATTCTTCGTTTTGGACAAGATACTGAAGGCCTCTCATTAGATGTTAACTTATCAAATGATTCTCTTTCAAATTTTCTTCAAATCCAATCTTCAATTGCAAATTATCAAGGCTCTCTCTATTCGAGCGCGAATCACATGCTTTCATTAGGTAATTGCGATTTGCAATACAATTCAAAGATTTATGGGGTGTCACTAATCGATATAAAAGAGTGGGAAGAATTCGAAAAATCAGAATTAGAAATTCTAAATCAGTGGTTTTCCATGGATTTTCGGCAAATTCTTTTAGAACTGGCTAAAAATAATACGGTGATTGTTTCTGAATCTTTTCTTGTCGATAGTGGAAAACAAATTGGTGATACCCTAGAAATTAACTATACAAATTATTTTAATGTTGAAACATCTCAAAGTCTTACCATTGTTGGATCATTTTCCCGATTTCCTCTTTTAATTCATGCAGATTCATATGAACCGCATGTATTTACAGTGATATCAAGTAAAGATAATTTTTTAGATGGAGAGATCTCCATTTCATCAGTAGTGTATCATTTTTCAAGCCAAATTGATGTATATTCAACATTCAAAGAGATTTCGACTTTATATAAAGCTGTGGATCCATATGCTTCAGTCCAAATTAATAATAAGCTTTCATCAATCTCAGATTGGAATGTTGTTCAAGTAAAATTTGATCTTGCTCGTGCACTAAAAATTATATTAATTAATTTTATCGTGATTTTTATTTGCAGTATTATGGTATTTCTCTATCAAGACATTAGCAATTCCCGAAGGGAATGGACATTATACCGAATTCGTGGATTATCTCAGGCGAAGATCAGAAGAAAGTATGTGCAACAATATCTGCTTATCGCTCTAATTTCAGTGTTGATATCCGGATTAATTTCATACATTTGTGCATATGGAACGATAAATATATTAAATCTTTCAAATGGTTGGCTTCCATATTCACTAAAAGTCTCAATTTTTCAGTACAGCCTAATAATTTTAGGTAATTTCGGTGTTTTTTTGGGAGTGAGTGCATACTACTCACGAATCCTTTCGAAATGGACTGTAATCAGTTCCATTGAATTTTAAAAAAAGAAAAAGAAGGAAACATATGATGCAAAAACAAACAGCTAAGAAAAACCAAAATGAGGTAAAAAATGAACCGAAAGTAATTTTAAAAGAAATTACAAAAGTCTATCAAAGAGGAAAAGTAAAAGTTACCGCAATAAATAAACTATCTGCCGAATTTTTTCCAGGAGAAATTTCCTTAATAATCGGACCAAGTGGGTGTGGTAAAACTACTCTACTAAAATCAATCGCCGGGATGATTGAAATTTCAGCAGGTTCGATTGAAGTTTACGGAAGATTAATTCAAGAAATGAATGAAAAGGAATTAGATATATATCGAGCAAAAGATTTAGGATATGTTTTTCAATTTTTCAATCTTATTCCTGAATTGACAGTAAGAGATAATATCGAATTACCTTTAGAAATTGCGAATTTTCCTAAAAATCAAAGGCAAAAAAGAGTAGAAGAATTATTGAAGATAATTGAATTAGAAAACCGTCAAAATCATTATACTGATGAATTAAGCGGAGGACAACAACAAAAAGTCGCAATCGCAATGGCTCTTGCAAATAATCCTCGATTAATTTTATGTGATGAACCAACTGGTGAACTTGATTCTTCTTCTAAAAAAAAAATCATGCAGTTGCTACATTCTATTATTCAAAAATTTCCAGAAAAAACAATAATAATTGTTTCACATGATAATGAAATGCGCTATTTAGCAGATCGCATTTTTCACATCAGGGATGGAATGATTTCTTACATAGAAGTATTAAAAGATTATGAAAAACAAAAGCTCCATGAATTTTTGTTAGGAAATATATCAATTTCAGAAACTCAAGATGAAATTGAGACTGAAATTAAGGAAACTATTTACTTCCTATCTGAAAAATTGAAAAAAATAAAGAAATGATGGATTTTCAAGTAAAAAAAATCGATCAAATGCCCCCAATAGTGTCTTCAAAGTTTATATAAATTTTTTTCGAGACTATGGTCCATTTTTTATCCCAGTGTTGGTATGTGGCAAGATAACTTGGACTAGTAGTGAAATTTAAGAATAGTCAGCATTAATTTTCAGTATTTCGATTAAATGCTACATGAGGGAATGCTTTCCCATATTTCAAGAACAATCACAAGTCTTTAAAAATTGTCAGCATTAATACCAACTACCATCAATATTCGGTGTAGAAATTTCTCTTTTATTCGACCGGGCTAATCGACCAAAATTTTTAATAAATGCAATTAAGTGTTAATGCAATTACGGTTATGAGGAGATCGAATGCACCAGTTAAATAGAGCAATTTCCCCAAAAATTATAGAATATTAAAGAAAAATAACTATAATTAAAATCAGTGAATTAATATGATTGAAATAATATTTTATGGGCGCGGAGGAATGGGAGCAGTTACTGCTGGTAAAATACTTTCACAAGCCGCCATTTTCAGCAATAATTACCCTCATGTTTCCGCATTCCCCAGTTTCGGTACGGAACGAAGGGGTGCCCCTGTCATGGCATTTTGTAGAATTTCGGAAGAACCCATATGGATTCGCTCCCACATTCAAAAAGCCGATTACGCCATTGTACTCGATGAAACCGTTTTTGGACAGCATGTAATCGATCGCATTAAAGATAAAGGTGCCCTTGTTCTAAATACTAACAAATGTCCTGAGGATGTGCGCCAGGAATACAACATTGACCCTGCCAAAATTACAGTAGTAACATGCGATTTAACCCAGATTGCTTTCGATCTGAAATTGACAAACCGCGAAAATCAACCCATCGTAAATACCAGCGTATTGGGTGTATTGGCCAAATCTTCTTTGAAAATTTCACTGGAAGATGCCAAAAAGGCTATCCAAGATATGTTCGGAACAAGCCCCAAAACTGATTTAAATATTAAGGCTGCTGAAAAAGCGGCAAAATCTGCACTGGTGGACGAAGTGCGAGCTGCTTAATACACCCACCAAAACACCAATTATGGAGTGAAAAAATAACTAAAAATGAAGTGATAAATATGGTTAGAACAGAACAAGACATTAAATTTGAAAGAAAAGTATCCCAAACGATATTAGCCTCCCAGCAGTCGGTTGCCATCGGTGAAGCGGGAAAAACCGGTGAATGGCGCACTATGCGACCAATTCTGCACACCGAAAAATGTTTGGTAGTCAAAACTGGCAAACTATCTTGCAATTTATGCTGGATGTATTGCCCAGAAAACACCGTATCTCGGGCTATTCCGCCAGAATTCAATTATGATTATTGTAAAGGTTGCGGTATTTGTGCCAACGAATGCCCTGCCCATGCCATCGAGATGATCCCCGAAAAAGACGCACCCTCCAGTGTAGGTGAAGAAAGCGCCACAGGGGAAACAGGAGGTAAATTCTAATGCCGGAACAAAAAGTACTCACCGGAAATCATGCTGCCGCTTACGCCTGCAAAAGCGCTAATGTGGAAGTGGTAGCTGCGTATCCTATAACGCCACAAAGCCCGGTGGTAGAAAAAATTTCTGAATTCGTGGAAGCTGGGGAATTACCTAACACCCAATTCGTTACCGTGGAAAGTGAACAATCAGCCATTTCTGCTGTGGTAGCCGCTTCCCAAATGGGTGCTCGAGTTTTTACCGCCTCCAGTGCCAACGGATTGGCATATATGTATGAAATTCTCTGCTGGGCGGCAGGTTCCCGTCTTCCTTTAGTTATGTGTATTGCTACTCGTGGATTAGGCGCTCCATGGACAGTGTGGACCGACCATCAAGATGCCTTCAGTATGAGAGACGTGGGATTTATTCAGCAATTTGTGGAATCCAACCAAGAAGCATACGACACCGTATTAATGTCTTACCGAATTGCAGAAGATCCACGCGTATATCTACCGGCTTTCGTGTCATATGACGGTTATATTCTCAGTCATACTATGATGCCCGTACAAATAGAAGATGAAGATAAAGTGAAGGAATTTCTACCGCCATTGAAGCCTCACATACATCTAACCGACTTTGATAACGTTCGCAGCGTAAACCCGGTTACTCCGCCTGGATTAACAGTGAGACCAGAAGGTAACACCCCTGGATACTATGAATTCCGCTATTCTATGCAGAAAGCCCATGAATATGCCACCGAAGTGGTGGAAGAAGTCGCTAAGGAATTCGAGGCTAAATTCGGCCGTTCCTATGGAAATGGCATCTATAAACCCTATAAAATAGATGATGCTGAAGTATTAATCTTTGCAGTGGCCAGCGTAGCTTCCGAATCACGTGGTGTGGTTGATAAGCTGCGGGAAGAAGGTTTGAAGGTGGGATTAATCAGTTTGAAATTATACAGACCCTTCCCAATCAAGCATTTGCGGGAAGCATTCAGTAAAGCTGAACTGGTTGTAGTGTTCGACCGTGATGTTGGTTATGGAATGGAAGGAATTCTAGCCGCCGAATTAAAAACAGCACTATATGCAGCAGATCATAGACCTATTATTCGTGGATTCATTGTAGGCCTCGGTGGACGTGATATTACCGCAGATCAACTTATTCTCGGCGTAAAAACCGCCATTGCTGAAAAAGATGACCGAACTGTGCAGCAAAATACCCATGTCGATTTTATTGGAGTTCAATTAGAAGAGCTCGGTTTTAAAAAGGAGGGAATGTAATTGGTCATAAAAGTTAGTGATTTACCTGAAGAAGAGATGATCTTGCCTGGAACACGCCTATGTTCTGGTTGCGGTATCCAACTCGCCTATCGATGGGCGTTAAAGGCTCTTGGCCCCAAAACCATTGTTACCAACCCCGCTTCTTGCTCCACCGTTTGCGGAGGTGTCGGAGGTTATACCCCTCTTAAAGTCCCCACATTCTACTGCTGCTTCGAAACCGTTGCAGCCAATGCCGCTGGAGCCGCTGCTGCTCTTAAAGCCAAAGGTCAAGATAAAGAAATAGTAGTACTTGCATGGGCTGGTGATGGGGGTACTTATGATATAGGTATTCAAGGTCTTAGCGGTGCTTCGGAACGGGGTGATAATTTTATATTCAGCTGCGTGAACAACCAAGCATATATGAACACTGGTATTCAAAGATCGGGTGCAACTCCCTACGGGGCGACGACGACGACGACACCAATTTTGGGCAAGCGGCAGTTGAACAAAAACATGCGTAAAATTATGGAAGCGCACGGTTTGATTTATATTGCGCAGACTTCGGTTGGTTATCCCCGGGATATTTACGAGAAATTCAGGAAGGCGCGGGAATTCAACGGGAAAGGCGTACGTTATATTGAAATATTAGGAACGTGTCCACCGGGCTGGGGTTTTCCGACGGATCAATCGGTTAATTTGGCGAAATTAGCGGTAGAAACGGGCTATTGGCCGTTATTGGAAAGAATTGACGGGAAATTGGTAGTTTCTCAGCCCAGTAAGCGCTATTTGGATAAAAGCAAGCGGAAAGATATTCGAGAGTTTCTGAAAGGTCAAGCTCGATTTCGTCGTTTGACTGAGGAAGATATTAAGGTGTGGGAAAACTACATCGATGCCCAGTGGGATGAAATTCGGGCGGAGTTGGAGAAGCAAGGCGATATTTAATCATTTCACCTTTTTTATTAATTTTCCACTTTTTTTCATTTTACTTTTAATAAATAATCCCACTTGTTAAACAAATTAGCCCTTGAAAGCCATAGACAAGGGATCAATAGAACAAATATTTAAATGCTTCAAAAATTTATTTTCAATGCGCATATAAAAACTGTTTCGATCATTTCACGATCTGATCCCGATTATTTAATCATTTATTATCACTAAGCGCCCTTATAACCTACATTGTAAAGAAGGTATGAATAATGTCATATTATAAAAAAAGTCCTTTTGGAAGGGACGAAGAAGAAGAAGACGAGCCCTGCTGTCCAAACCCGGATATTATAGTTAATGCGGAAGGTATGCGAGTGTGTCAAAACTGTGGATTAACTTTCGGTCAAACATTCGTAGACAATGAGCGTCGAGCCTATACCACCGAGGAAGTTCAATCCCGCCGCAGAACTGAGCCGAAATGGAGGTCTTTTGGGCCGAGAACTGTAATTACTGGAGTCCAAAGCGATGCCCGAGGTCATTCACTTGGTGCCAGACAGCAAGCGTTATTTAATCGGTTAAGTAAAATTCAAGGTTCTTTAGTTTCATCTTTAGAACGAAATTTCTGGGAAGCCAAGCCTAAACTTAATGCTCTTGCACTAAAATTGTCCATTCCAAATCAAATCGTAGAAACTGCATGGAAAATCTACACTGAAGTTGCTCGTCAGAAATTGACCATGGGGCGTTCAATTGATGGATTTGTTACCGCTGCACTGTATGCTGCGATTAGAATTCACGAATTTCCCCGTTTATTGGAAGAAATCGTGGAAGTGGCTATGATTCCCTTACGCAGTGTTCATCGTTCATTGGGTTTAATTGTTCGAAAAGTATTTCCCGTTCTAAAAATGAAATACAAGCCGGTTACCACCCGATCTTTAGTATTTCGATTTGGAAATGAATTAAAATTATCCATGGCGACCCAAACCAGAGCAGCAGAATTACTCCAACAGTCAAGGAAAGCAGGATTGCGATCAATGGGTAAAGATCCCAAGGGATTAGCAGCTGCTGCATTATATATGGCATCAAAAGCTGCCAATGAAAAACGAACACAGGCAGATATTGCCAATGTTGCACGAATTACCGAGGTTACTCTCCGTACTCGTGTGAAACAGATTAAAAGTTATTTGTAATTTTTTCTAACTTTTGCCCTTTTCTTTCAAATCAAAAAGTACGAATCTTTTTATTTTTCATTTTCAATAAGTTAATGAATAGCTATAACTTTTTTTAAACATCTCAAATTGAGGAGATATCATGGCAGTACAAGAAGGAAATACAGTTAAGGTAGTATATGAAGGTTATTTTGATGATGGTGAAGTATTTGATTCTACCGAACGTAATGGAGGGGCCTCTTTAGAATTTACCGTCGGCGCTCATCAAGTAATCCCCGGTTTCGAAAATTCTGTAATTGGAAAAGAAATCAATCAAGAATACAAAATTCGATTAGAACCTAAGGATGCATATGGGGAATACCATCCTGAAGCGGTCCAAGTCGTTAGTGCGAAAGAATTTCCCCCAGAAATTGTCCCAAAAGAGGGATTGGTTTTACAAGTACAACAAAAGCATGAAGATCATGAACATACTATGCCAGTTTGGATAACCAAAGTTGAAAATGAGGAAGTTACTTTAGATTTTAATCATCCGATGGCGGGTAAGATATTAAATTTCAAAATTACAGTGAAAGAAATCATTCAATTATAATTTTGTTTCAAATAAACCCATTTTAATTTGATTTTTTCTTTTTTTAAATTTGAAATTTTTCAATTTACATATTTTTCATCTACTTATATCCTATTTATATATTATTCATTTGCATTTAGATAAATATCATTTATAGCATAAAGGATAATATGAAAATAAGGAATTATTAATGACCAAATTTTTCAAAGAAAGAATTTATTACAGAAATAAACTCCTTTGGCAATTTTCCGCATACATATTGGATGTAATCTGAAGGTATGCCATAAAAAGCTTCTGCGATACTTCCTGTTATACATGCGATAGTATCAGTATCACCACCTAATAACACGGCTTTACGAATCGCATCGGTAAAATTTTGGCTTTCCATAAAGATTCGTAGCGCGATAGGTACAGAATATTGGCAACTTATTAAATAACTTGCCGGATCCCATTCAAAAAAAGGGGGTGGATTAGAATTGCGTTCTCTAAGGGGAGTGTGCAAATCATATCCGAACATTGATTCGATTCGATCAATAATTTGCAATTTTTCTCCTATACGTATCGCATCATTTCTTCCTCTACGGTGGGCTAAAAAAATCGCCATAGCCACTGCTTGAGCCCCTCTAATACCTTCAGGGTGATTATGAGAGACGGTAGTAATATTACGGGCCAAAGAAAGAACTTCATGTTCATTCGAAGCGACCCAACCTACTGGGCTTATCCGCATTGCAGCTCCATTCCCCCAACTTTGAAGTGGTTGAGGATTATCGTTCCAAATCCATTGATAAAATCGGGCTCCAAAGCCGCAGTTTGAATATCTCCGACCATATTGTTGAAACAATGAAATGACATTGATTTCATGTACAAAATGATCCGCCACAGCAACCGTTAAAACAGTATCATCAGTAAAATATGCTGCAGGATGCAATAAAGGAAAATTTTCAGGAGGCTTAGCTCGAAATTCATATAAACTCCCTACAATATCCCCGAAAATTGCCCCCCACATCTCGAGTTAAATAGCATTGCACTGATTTTGAATTTAACGAGATCAAAGAAGTTAAGCGATCTTTTTTTATAAAGTAACGACAATATTAAAGGCATGGAAAAAGTTTTCATTATAATTGCTGATGCAGATCCGCGGATTTTAACTGATGTAGTATTTCCCTACGCCAGAAACGCTATCCGAAACAAATGGATGGAAGAAATTGTGTTAATCTTATGGGGCCCAATTCAAAGAACTGTAGTTGGTGCTTTAGAGCTTAAATCTCAAGTGATGGACTTAGTCGAGACTGAGCAGATATCAGTTTGGGCATCTAAACAATGCAGTGATGACTACAATGTGTCAGATAAATTAAGAGAATTGGGAGTAACCGTGCAATTTATAGGTGAAAAAGTTTCTACCATGTTAAAGGAAGGTTGGTATCAGTTATCGTTTTAAATTAGCATTCTGTGGGAAAGCGGGGGGAATTTTTCGACAAAAATCTTTTATACTAGTTCATTACAAAGTTTAAACGTCCACATCAAAGTTGCATTTTTTTTTGCACGTGATGAATACAGTGTATCATTATGACACCACCTCCTTATGGCTCTAATTTTGAAGATATTGATGAAAATGAAGAATTTTGTTGCGAAAATCCAGAAATTTTTGTTACTGATGATGGATTTCGCTTGTGCCGAAATTGTGGGTTAGTTTTTGGAACAGAATATGTATCGACGGAACGAAGAGCCTACACAGCAGATGAAGTTCGATCACGCCGAAGAACCGAACCCAGATGGCGTTCTTATGGACCTCGTACAGTAATCGGTATAACCAGCACAGATTCAAAGGGTCGACAGTTAGCCTCCCGCCGCGCTCAATTATTTAACCGTCTGAGTAAAATTCAAGGTTCTCTGATTAATTCCATTGAACGCAATTTTTGGGAATCTCGACCAAAACTAGCATCTCTTTGTCAAAAACTACAGATACCGGATTTTATTCAAGAATCTGCATGGAAGATTTATTCCGAAGTAGCCAAGCAGAAACTAACCATGGGTCGTTCAATTGAATCGTTTGTTACCGCATCGCTTTATGCCGCCATCCGTATTCATGATTTCCCTCGGTTATTGGAAGAAATTGTGGAAGTTGCCATGATCCCTTTAAGAAGTGTCCATCGATCATTGGGTTTAATCGTACGAATGGTACTACCCAAAATGAACTTGCGTTATCATCCAATTTCGCCCAATCCTTTGATTTATCGTTTCGGTGCGGAGTTAGATTTATCGATCACTACTCAAAAATACGCTTTTGATCTGCTAAAATCTGCTTCGAAACGCGGATTGCGAAAAATGGGAAAAGATCCAAAGGGCATTGCTGCTGCAGTTTTGTATTTAGCAGCAAAACAGCAAGGTGAACGAAAAACACAAACACAGATAGCCAATGTTGCCAGAATTACAGAAGTTACCCTTCGCACTCGGGCGAAACAAATACGGGGGCATTTATTAGTCAGTCAAAATTTCTAATCTCACCGATGTATCTTATCGTTAAGGTGAGAAAAGAATTTTGCATTCCGTTATTTTTATATCCTATACAATAAAGGCAAGAATGTAGGATTTTTATTTGTTCAATATGACAAACATAGGCGTGGATAAGGAAGTGCATTACTCAATTTTTTAGAGATGCTTACAATGCAAGAAGGATTAGCCGATATAAGAAGATTATTTGTGCATAAAAAAGCCATTTGAGCTCAAATGGGATATTCAGTAATATCAAGGGATTATGAAGTCTTTCTACGTTGATGAGCATTATATATTTAGGAAAAAATCTTAATATTAAATCATGCTGTTTTTTCAATGGGAACGAATTAATTGGGTTAAATGGATGCCAGTTGAAGTGGGTGTTTTGTTAATATTAATTTTATTTATTAGACTTTTACGGCGCTATCGACGATGGAATCAAGTAGAAATTAGCCACGTAAAAAAATCAGTATGGAAATGGCAGGAATATTGTGGAAATTTTTATGAAAATCAAATCAATCTCCAATTCTCAAAAAACATTCCCATCGAATTATCTTCTCCTAAAATTGAGGGTAATTCATTAAAGAACCATCATTTACTATTTATTCCACCGGTACAAGGGAGTCTTAGAGTAGAAAGTGTTATGGCATCTTCTCTAGCCATATGTGGTATATCGGTTTGGTCAATCCCTCCAAAAATTTTCTATAAAATATTAGCACATCCCAATCATGCTCGAGAATTCTTCCTGCAATTTATTGAAGAACATTCAATAGATACAGTGATATTATTTGATCACGCCATTTTTCCGTATTTTTCGTGTTTAATCTCTGATCATTCAATAAATTCCTCTTTAAAAGAGAATATTCGCCGGTTAGATTATATTTTGATTCGGCCGTTTTGGGATTTGTCCAATATTAAGAATTTTCTAAAGTTGATTTGTAATCCACTGCAAGCACTTTATTTTCTGAATTTTTTGCGCTATAGGCGCGTGTTCTTGCAGCTTAGTAAATTCAAACATAATAACCCAGATGATTATACCAATTTGAGTATCCCCAAAATTCAAGCATATAAACAAATTATCCGTCGTATTCTATGTATTCACCCAGCAAAATCTTGGTTAACGTCTTCTGCACATCAACAAATTACCAAATGGACTCACTCTTTATCTGGTGAAGAATTTACTTTTTCTAGAGGTGATTGGTGGTTCTTTAGAAATGAAACTATTCTTCTTGGAATCATTGCAAAGTTTATCCATTTATCGAGATGATGAAGTAAAATGGGAGGAAGCTCACCAGATTACCAATTAAATTCAGGTTCACAACCAATAATATATTCTCAAGAACATTGGAACTTGTTTCAATATCTGCGTGTTCAAGCCAATTTCATTGTTCAGAAATTAGCTTCGCATGGATTTCATACTTTGGTTTACGGTTCAATTGCTCGAGGGGATGTTTCTCCGAAAAGTGATATAGATATACTTATACTCAACACATTACCCAGTTTTCAACTTGAACTAGCATTAGAATCGATGGATTATTCTATTGAACGGAAATATTTAGTTCAATCAACTCCAAATGATAATATAAAGTTGGTTTACGAATTACTGGGAAATATACATATAATTTTATTGCTTTCTTCCCTTTCTACCCTTGGTTATGATTTTTACTATTTCGGTGGAGCCCTTACTGAAGCAGAATTACATGAAAATATCAGAAAACCGGGAGTAAATAAAGAATTATTCTTAATTGAGCCTACATCTGATGGTCATTATCAATCTTCTGTAATGGATAGACAAAATGAAGTTGCTAAAATTTTAGGAATTTCAGATCAAATGGTCAAGCAACGGATTCGAGTTTTGGCCAGACGGAAAAAAAAGGGTAGAACTGGGGTATTTTTACACCAAGAACTGGCGATTGACGAAAATGCTGAAGCAGTATTGCACAATATTGCACGATCGAATCGATTGGTCAGACGTAGATTGCATCGAAGTAAAAGAAGTTAAGGATCGACAGCCTTATTCAATTAACTGATTATTTTCTGATTACCCTTGGGGATGAAATTACATGGGATGAAGTAGATATTATGGAAATAGAAAAACAGATTCTTCCAGGAAATTCATGGGTGGTTGGTAACCTTCCCTTTGGATGCAAGTTATGCATGCAAGGTATGAAAGTAGTATATTTTATGGGAGGAGATTGTAATCATCCTTCACATTGTCAGTGGTATTGTCCCGTTTCAGAACATCGTCGCAGTAGCCGAGCACACTTTGTGGATGAATTGGCAATATCTTCTCCTGATGATATAAATTCCATATTAACTACTTTGAAAAAGGAGATTGATACCGTAAAAGCCAAAGGTATGAGTTTTACTGGCGGAGATCCCCTTTCCTCCCCGCGAAAGAAAAACATGGTGTGTGCGATAATTCGAGAATTAAAAGTGATATATGGTCCAGATTTCCATATTCACCTATATACTTCGGGAGTTACTTTTGATTCATTAATTGCAGAACAATTGGATCAAGCAGGTTTAGATAGTTTAAGATTTCACCCTTCTCAAGCTGATATCTCCAAAATAGAACTCGCAATGGGACATTCATACTCTGTGGGTGCAGAAGTTCCCGTAATTCCCATGGAAGAAAATCATCGTTTGCTGTTGGAATTAATTGAATATCTTCAAGCTGTAGGAGCGGACTACATTAATCTAAATGAATTTGAAATGTGTGCCCCTAATCAGGAAGCGTTACTTGAAAAGAAATTTAATTTAAAACAAGGAACATTAGCGACTGTAGAGGGTTCTCGAGAATATGCCGATCGTATTTTAGAGAAAATTCTTCCTTCCTCTAATTTAACTGTCCATTTTTGCTCAGTGGTGGTAAAAGACCAAGTGCAAATTAGACAACGTTATCTTCGAAGAGCAGAGAAAATAAAATATCCTTATGAAGAAATTTCGGATGACGGATGTCTTCTTTTTTTACGAATCCAAGGTCCTGTGTCAGAAGTACGAAAAATTGAGAAAATTCTACAAAAGAAGGTAAAAATCCCACAAAGAATGATGAATTTAAACCCTACTAAAGGAACTTTGGATCTTCCGCCAGTTTTAGCAGAAGAGATTGGATTTCGAGAATTACTAACGGATTTTCAGGTGAAATGTGGCATTTTTGAAATTTTACCATTTCGAGAACCTGAATTGGGAGAAATAAGGGAATATACTCCCGTTTTTGACAATCTCCCTCGACATTCAGTTAATTAATTCTTAATTTTTTCATTCGGAAGGTATAGCCGTTAACAAATTCCCGTGTAGAAGACTTTTGATGAATTTTATTTTTATTTCTTGATTCGGCTGGAGATTTATTCTACTGAGAACTTTCACTGCCCAGTTTTCACCAAATTGAGCAACATATTCATTTTTCCATCTTCCCTGCAATAAAATTTTTACTTTGGCTTTTTGTTCTCTTAACACATTTGGCATAATTGCATTAGTTTTATGAATTCCAAAATCATCGGGTCCCAATTTAAGTTTTAAACCGGTTTTTTTTTCCCATCCTTGGAGTATTTGATAGAAATATGAAAACTCACGCATTTTTGCTCGATGAATTTTGCGTCCTGTTTTATAGGTAAGATAATTCTGGATACCTAGCCTTAATTTTGGCCAAGTATACCCTTGTTGATGCTTCCTTAAAAGATACTCGACAATATCTTGAATCCCCTTATCATTTACACCTTTAAACCATACGGGTGCAATTAAAAGTTCCATATTCGATTGTAATACCTCTTCAAAAGTTTGAAGCAGTCTAGGTAGATTATAAGATTTCACACCACAGTAATTCGCACATGAATTGGGATCCATACTGTTTAAAGAAATGTTAAGTCGATCTACCCCCCATCTTTCCAGTTTTTGAATCAGATCATGGTTAAGTAATAATCCATTGGTTTGTAAACTTATTGTTTTAACTTTCTGGAGCGTTTTTATACCTTTAATTAGTTGTTCAATTTCAGGATAGAGAAAAATTTCACCATAGGGAGCTAAATGAATTTCAATACTATCATCTTGTTTAAAATCTACCGCCTTTTGAATCCATCTTAATAAATAATCAGAATCTGCCACAAAATTTCGCTGGTAATCACCCGCCGATACAAAGCAATATTTGCAGTATAAGTTGCAGATCGTGATAGGCTTAACTTCAAGCACGTTGGTGCCCCTATCCAAAATTCCTAAAAAATCTAATCCAAAAAGCGGAATAGGTATGTTCGATCCAATTGTAATCAGCGGGGCAGTTTTAGTTCTATTTGGGCACATTATAACTCCACCTTGTAACGAAGTATTGCAGCTATTTGACCATATGATTGAAGTTGTTCTCCAGCTGGATTCATGGTGCTTAATATATGCACATTACCCCTGGTTGCTTCAGTAGCATTGAGAGTATCTTCAATTTTCTCTCTTTGCTTTGGAACGGCTGATCGTAAGAGAATATCACAAATTAAGAGATCTTCAACCGCACCCATTTGAGCACTGAGGGCGGTTTGATCAAGTCCATATACAGCAGTCCCATTATCTTTTCCCAGATGTTCTATGAATTTTGCCATAATCATTTCATCTTGAGCTAGCTTAAAATCGGATTTAAGTGCAGCTAAACTTCCATTACGAAGAATTTCATAAATAGCGCTAAGTTCACCTGAACTGGCATTTATCACCCGGATTTCAATATTTTTTTCTTTGGAATTTTGATAAGAATGAAAATGTTCGGCAAAATGCTCTTTAGCAAATCCAGGTCCGCATACAGCAATAAAATTTATCCCTAATTTCTCACAATTCTCCTGAAGAACATTAACCACTTGATCAAAAAATTTTTCAACGGCGGCCTTATGAAACTGCTTTTTGTATCGCTTTCCAGGAATATTTTCGTTAATAGTCACTATGGGAGTGAGAGAATAATTTGATAGAACTGCAATATTTGCCAACCCAGTTTCAATTGCGACAACCAATATTTTACTTGAACCGTCTCGATTCATACTCCGGCGAATGCGATTGATATCATTCTTAAACCATTTATCTTTGAAAATACGTATTCTCTGCCCTGGTTCCAAATTGAATGTATGGTGCTGGCCGTGGGACACATAATCTTCAGGCCCTTCAAGAATGGTTCCAGTTACTCTTAGTCGATTGGAAAATTCATGAAACTCTACCTTCTCCACGTCAAGCAAGATTGTCATAGGTTTTCGTTCTCCAGCATCACCTTCGCGTAAAACAACTCTCCTAACGGTCCGCCCTTTAATTTGATCCCCAGGAAGAATAATATTATATAAGATCCAAAGATCGTCTAGTGAGTCAATTTGAACTAAAATTTCTCCATTTTTTGAGTTATTCTTCAATATTTGCATCTTATTGTAATCACTATTCCATATTTTTGATAGAATATAGTTTTGTAGGCCGAATACTTTCGTTAAATAATTTTAAGGAATAAAAATTAAAAACATCCTCCATTGCTTGAACCATTTCAGGTAAATAAATCTGGTTGAAGTAAATCTCTGCTGAATTTACATCAAGTTCCTTTATCTTTGAGTTTATTTCTGGATCTTCCGAATTCGGAGATGAATTCTTGTTTTGGGAAGGAATTCTTCGTAAAAGATCTGAATACGAAAAATTATATCTCTGAATTAGCATTTTGATCTCACTCTGATTAGGCGATTGCCATGAAGAATATCCTTTTTTTGGAATTTTCTGAGATAACCATTGAATTGCATTAGATATTTTATTTTTTTCACCAAAGAGAATATGGTCACATGAAAATGCACTGGTAGCTTGAATTTTTTTAGACAAACCACCCGCAAATATGAGCGCTTCGGAAATCTGCCGCTGAAGTGATAAATATAACAATAATTCCATTTCAGGTTGATTGGAAATATTCAACCCATTTTCAAATGCATAATCAAGGCGATGAAGTATCATGCGGATTTGGTTAAGAGATATCACTAATGGTTTTCGAATTATTTGATAAAACACCGAATATTTGGTATTGAGTTCACGCTTGATATCTAAATAGAGAGAGATAGGATCAGAAGTTGGTTTTTCTGTAAATATAGATTCTGCATTCCCTTCATACTGCCAAAGGAGAAAACAAAAAGAATGACTTGAATTTGTAGAATCTTTGAGTAAAGAACTGGATAATTCATACACATGATAAATCTTCGAAAAAATAATGCTCACCAAATCCACAATACTTAATTAGAAAATCTCATTAACTTTCAAAAATATAGCGCCCACTTTGTTGAACGAATTTTGCAGCCATATAATTGTGGTAATCAATATCAGTAGACTCCCATGGATAATGAATCCACCGATCTAATGTATACTCCCCAACAAAATACCTTTTAATTTCTGGTGGAATATGTCCTAATTTCTCCTTCTTTTTATCGTGTAAGACAACAACAGCAATTTCCTTAGGATTACATTTTAGTAATTCACTTAAAGTGTATTCTAACGTTCCACCACTATCATTTACTTCATCTACGAGTAGAACATTTTTACCGTTTAATTTTTCTTGATCATCATCCAACCATTGAATACGGCGTAATTTTTCCATCCGATTATCATTTTCATCATAATAACTTAAACCTACAGTCAAGACTTTACGATTAATATAAATTTTTAATATACGGGCAGGGATAAAACCCCCAGTTCCGATTGCAATCATAAAATCAGGGTTAAAACCAGATTCTTCAATCCTTTTTGCAAGTTTTTGCACCAAACGATGCATTTGTGTATAAGTGAAATAATATTCGCCGTTTGCTGGTTCTTGAGGGCTGTTAGTCATTAGATATATAAGCTTTTAAATTGATATAATTTTTGTGATTTAGTTATAATTTTTTTTTCGAATTCTTAGAATATTTTTAATCCCTCAAATATAAATAATTCGAGCTCTGATGTTGCCTTAGTTAAAAAATAAAAATCAAAGATTATTTCGATAGCGGAGTGGTTGCTATAGATGATGAATTTACCAAAAAAAAGTGATGAATTGGATTATTCAGAGCAAATTTATATTAAAATATCCTCAGATCATCCAGAAATTTTCCAGAAAATCCAGAAAAATGCTCCGTATATCAATCATTTATTAAACCAGCAAACTAATAACAAATTTTTCCTGGAAGTTATTGAAAATGGATTATTGTATATATATCATGATTTTTCCGTTTTTTATCTATTGAATCAACCATTTACGGCCAGACAAGTGAGCACATTTATAAAGAAATCTAAAAAAGTTCATGAATTTCGCGATATATTCCCGTTCTATCTTGATGAATCGACTTTTCCTTCAGATGGTATAAAAATTTATTTTCAAACCACTTCAGAACCAAAGAACAAAATCATTCAAGTGGGCAAAGCTCACTTTTATTCACTTTTTAAGAATAATGTCAGAATTTCACAAAATATCGAGGGAGATCTTTATATTCATTTTTTAGATGTACAACAATTTTCATTGTATTTGGCGCTAATGGCATCTTTATTAGCAGGAATATTCAAAAAAATTACTAATGAAAGCGTTCCACCTCAGATTTCCTCTCAAATTTCTAATGAATTTCCAAAACCTTCACAAAAAATAGAGAAGTAATTCGTTGCTCTTTTCATTCATTATTGATGTAAATTTCACTATTTTGTATTTTGCATTACCCTCCAAAAAATTATTAGGGTTCCTCACTATCTTTTTATTCGCATGGCATATCATAAAATTCTTGAAGATCTTCTCCAATGGATGTTCCAATCTGTGGGTGATGATTTACTAGCTGTGGTTATTGTTGACCGGGAGGGATTGGTATTAGCCAGTTTACTGAAAGAAGGTTTAAATGAAGAAATTTTAGGTGGAATTGCGGCTTTAGTTGAACCTGTTTTAAAACGTATCTCATCAGAATTCCAGAGTGGAAATTTTGGAACTGGTTCATTTGATACTGCAGATTATCGATTAATCTTCTGTGAATCTGGGCCAGATGCAATTTTAGTTATAGCTGCAGATGCAATGACATCTATCGATGAATTATTTCCCTATACTTATTTATGTGCTGAAAAAATAACGCGGATACTAGACGGTCGCCCGGTAAGCCCAGTTATTCCTAGTTTTCATAAAGCAACTCACGATACAACCCGGCATGAGGATATCGTCAGAATTTTAATTCGCGAAGGCGCGTATGTGTTGAAAACGATTCTTGGTGGAGATGGAGGTGTAGGAAAGACTACTTTGGTTAATAATTTCATAGATGCCACTTTTGAACAAGATTATAAACCTACAATAGGTGTCAGTATCATGAAAAAAGCAGTCATTTTTGATCAATGGGGGGTAGAAATTCGATTAACTCTTTTTGATTTGGCTGGTCAGCAGCAATTTTCACGAGTCCGGCAAACTTATTTTCAAGGTGCAAAAGCAGGTCTGCTGGTTTTTGACGTAACCCGTCCAGAGACATATAATAATATAGAGAAATGGTATAGAGAGGCAACCAAGGTAGAACCTGAAATTATATTAATACTGGTAGGAAATAAAATTGATAAAGTGGATGAACGAAAAGTAACGAAGGAACAAGGCCAATTACTGGGAGAAAAGTTGAATATCCCATATATCGAAACTTCCGCTTTAGATAAGGATGTTGTGGAAGAAGCATTTCGCACTCTAGCATTCATGTTTTTGGAAGGAATGAAAATCACAGAGAAATTTTAAATGATTATTTTTTCTTGATCAAGTTTGATTTCTTTAAAAATAGAAATTTTGAAAGGTAATCCAAGAATACCTTATATGTGAGTTTCGAATTTTTACTACCGTATGAAGCAACCCCACATGTCTATCTTATAAAAGCTGAAGAACCAACCAATCCACAATTCGGTTTTTCTCCAGATAATCGCCCAATTCAGCATCATATTAATATGGGTATTGTCAATGTAGATAAACCTCAAGGACCAACTTCTCATGAAGTAGCTTCTTGGGTGAAGAAGTTATTCGATCTTTCAAAAACAGGTCATGGAGGAACTTTGGACCCTCAAGTAACAGGAGTCCTTCCAATTGCTTTAGGTAGGGCAACCAAAGTAATTCGAGCACTATTGACGGCGGGAAAAGAATATATTTGTGTAATGTATTTACACGAGGAAGTTTCAAAGGAAAGAATTGAAAGCGCATTAAGACTTTATACCACTTCTCTTTATCAACGTCCCCCGTTAAAATCATCTGTGGCACGTAGACTTCGAATTCGTAAAATATATTATACTCAATTGCTTGAAGTACGGGATAAATTCGTTTTATTCCGAGTTGGATGCGAAGCAGGAACTTATATTCGAAAATTATGTTATGATATTGGTGAATCATTACTATGTGGAGCACATATGGTTGAATTACGCCGAACACGCACCGGAGATTTTCGAGAAGACACTTTATGTACACTTCAAGATTTGCATGATGCTTTAACGATTTTTCGTGAAGAAAATAATGAGCGTTATCTCCGTGCTCTTATCACACCCATGGAAAAAGCTGTGAAACATTGGAAGAAAATATATATTCGAGATTCTGCAGTAGATGCCATTGCCCACGGTGCAAGCTTAGCAGTTGCAGGAGTACTTTACTTAGAAAAAAGCATAGAAAAAGGAGATTCAGTGGCAATCATGACCCAAAAGGGTGAGTTAGTTGCATTTGCAGTGAGTTTGATGACAACCCACCAGATTTTAAAGGCTTCACACGGCATTTGTGCAAAGACTCAGAAAGTTTTCATGCCTCGTGGATGGTATCCTAATTGGCAAGAAACAAAAATTAAAGAAAATCTATAAAATCTGATGTGATAAAAATTCCACCAAAAAATAACTCATCCCATTATTTTACTTCTTCTCATTCAGCAGTAAGAAATATTAAAAAACTTTTTATTGCAGTTAGAAGACAAAATTTAGTTCTACAAACCAGTGGAGAAGTTTTTTCTCCAGAAAAATTAGATAAAGGAACGGAAATCCTTCTTAACTCCATAATATTGCCAGAATCAAAAGAAAAACTAAATATATTAGATTTAGGAGCGGGTTATGGCCCGATCACCATCTGGTTAGCAAAAACATTGGCAGATGAAGTTTTTAATCAGAAAATTTTACCTGATCAATATAAAATTTACGCTTCTGAAGTTAATGAGCGCGCGGTATGGCTGATGAAACGTAATATTTTAGTAAATAACTGCAAAAATATAGAAATCCTCCGTGGTCCATTTCAAGATCGAATTAACGAACTAAAAGAGCAAGGAATTCGATTCCAAGCTGTATATTCAAATCCTCCTTTGAAAATGGGGCATAAAACAATGTTGGACCTTTTCCAAGCAGCGGCTGATCTTTTAACAGAATATGGATTTATCCAATATGTTCATAAAAAAAAATTGGGGGCAGAAGGTTTTCAGAATAAACTTCAAGAACTCTATCCATCGTGGTCTCTTGTTACTTTGAAAAAACAAGCTGGGTATCACGTAATAATATTCTCAAAACACCCCATTTCTCTTCCACCCCGAATTACTACCTCTAGTGGATATTTCTAATACTAATTAATCTGGAAAATAATATTATAAGATTTTCCGTATTTTGATATATTAAATTCTTATTATTTTTTAACAGAATTTGTTCAATAATTCGAAAATTAGAAGAAAGCCCCTTGTACGTAAACGTTAACCTTTAAGAAAGAACTTTATTCTCCTAACTTCAAAAAGTCGAAAAATTTTTTTAATATGGCGATTTACATCTCTTGTGCACACCGGAATTTCTCCCGGGAACTCCGGAATGATTTGATTTATATTTTATTTAGAATTTTCTTTAAAAGAGTTGAATTCATCATTGGCCAAAAAAAGTAAAAAATTAGATGTTTTAGCACATGAACTTGTTCCGTTTCATTCAATTTTATCAAAAAAAGAAACGAAACAGTTATTAAAAGATTACGCCATCCGTTTGGTAGATCTCCCACGAATTTATCAAGATGACCCAGCAGCCATTGCACTAGGTGCCCGAGAAGGCGATGTGATAAAGATCGTGCGTAAATCAGATACGATTGTCGACACAGTCGATACTTATCGATTTGTAGTTTTAAGACGATGATTTCTTCTCTGATAACACTTATTATCAATTTAACATCCCTGAGGTCCAAATATGAATAGTCAAAACAATATTATTCCTTCATACGTTACAACTCCTGAAAATATGTGGGATTTGCTACGTTCTTATTTCAACGAAATCGGTTTAGTCCGTCAACATTTAGATTCGTTCAATGTATTTTTAGAAGAAACTCTCCAGCAGATCTGTGATGAAACTAAAAAAATCATTCCTGACATCCCTGATTTTTATATTATTTTCGGTAAAATTTCTGTAGAAGATCCCCAAGTTCGTGAAGCTGATGGAGCAACTAAATCAATAACCCCTTTAGAAGCTCGTATTCGTGAATTAACCTATGCTTCTAAGGTTTACTTAGAAATGACCCCTGTGACTATTGATGAACGCACCCAACGACCACATTACAATGAAACCATTAATACATATATAGGAAAATTACCAATCATGTTAAAGTCCTCAAAGTGTCCTTTATCAAAAATGACTACAAAAGAGGAACTGATTCAAATCGGCGAAGATCCTTTAGATCCTGGAGGTTATTTCATTATTAATGGAACCGAACGAGTGCTCGTAACCCAAGAAGACTTAGCGCCAAATCGAATTTTGATAGAAGAAGCCAGCCGAAGTTCATCTGCTACCCATATAGCCAAAGTGTTTTCCACTACTCACGGCTTTCGAGCACCGGTTACTATTGAACGACGGAAAGACGGAAATATCCGAGTATCTCTTCCATCAGTTCCAGGTAAAATTCCTATTGCTATTCTTATGCGAGCATTAGGATTAAATTCAGACCGAAAAATCTTTGAGGCAATCAGTGATAATCCAGAAATTCAAAAAGAATTAATTCCAATAATCGATGTCGCATCTGCTATTGAAGTTGTCTCCGATCCAGAAAAATCCATGATGAATGCTTTAGATTACGTTGGAAAACGTGTGGCAGTTGGACAAACTCGTGAATACCGTATCAAACGCGCTCAACAGATTTTAGATCGTTATTTATTGCCCCATATTGGCTATGAACAAGAAGATCGTATTCGAAAAGCATATTTCTTAGGCCAAATGACACAAAAAGTCTTAGAACTTGCATTGGATATTAGACGTCCTGATGATAAAGATCATTACGCCAATAAACGACTAAAATTAGCTGGAGATCTCTTCACTTCCCTCTTTCGAGTCTCTTTTCTCAACTTGACCAGAGATATCAAATATCAATTAGAACGCACAGCAGTTCGAGGTCGAAAACCGAACATTAAAACAGCAGTTCGTGCTGATGTTATTACAGAAAGAATTCGACATGCATTGGCAACTGGCAATTGGGTCGGTGGAAAAGCAGGAGTATCTCAGCTTCTTGATCGAACCAATTTCATTTCTACATTATCTCACTTACGACGAATTATCTCACCACTTTCTAGAAGTCAACCTCATTTCGAAGCCCGAGACTTGCATCCTACACAATGGGGTAAAATATGCCCCGCTGAAACCCCTGAAGGTCCCAATTGTGGATTGGTAAAAAATCTGGCTTTAACTGCTTTAATATCAGTAGGAACAAATGAAAAGAAAATTGAAACAGACTTGTATGATTTAGGGGTCATTCCTTTGGAGGAAGTAGATGAAGTTAGTGGGAAAGCTAAGATTTATCTAAATGGAAAATTATTAGGTATCCACCCAAATTATCGCCCACTAATTGAAACTATCAGAATGAAGCGGCGGCGTGGAGATTTAAACCCTAATGTTAATATCGCTTTTTATCCAGAATCAAATGAAGTGCAGATCAACTGTGATGCTGGACGAGCTCGACGACCATTGCTAGTCGTAAAAAATGGGAAAGTCTTATTGACTCAAGATGTCGTTGATAAGGTCAGATCTGGACAATTGCAATGGAATGATTTGATCGCTCGTGGATTAATTGAGTACTTCGATGCTGAAGAAGAAGAGAACGCCTATATTTGCATGCGGGAACGAAATCTCACTCCAGAACACACTCATTTAGAAATTTCCCCAGCTGCTATTTTAGGTATTACAGCTTCTTTGATTCCCTTCCCAGATCACAATCAAAGTCCTCGAAATACATATGAAGCGGGAATGGCAAAACAAGCCTTAGGAATTTTTGCTGCCAATTTCCATCTGCGTCTTGATACTCGAGGTCATTTATTGCATTATCCACAAAAACCTTTAACCAGCACCAGAGCTATGGACATTATTGGATTTGATACTCGCCCAGCAGGTCAAAATTTTGTATTGGGAATTATGTCGTTCCAAGCTTTCAACATTGAAGATGCATTAATCATGAATAAGGCTTCCATTGAACGTGGATTAGCTCGGAGTACATTTTTCAGAACATATGAAGGTGAAGAACGTAAATACCCTGGAGGACAGCTGGATAAATTTGAAGTACCAGAGAAAGAAGTTCGTGGTTATCGTGCTTCAGAAGCTTATCGACATCTGGCTGATGATGGAATTATTGAGCCAGAAACAGTGTGCGATGGGGGCGACGTTTTAATTGGGCGCACATCTCCTCCACGATTTACACACCCATATGACGATTTTGATGATTTATCCCAACCACAACGCCGAGAAACCAGTATTAATATGCGACATTCTGAAGCTGGAACTGTAGACACAGTTATAATTACTGAAACACTCGATGGTAATAAACTGATTAAAATTAAAGTACGAGATCTACGTATTCCTGAATTAGGAGACAAATTTGCTTCTCGCCATGGTCAGAAAGGTGTTTTGGGTCTTATATCTCCCCAAGAAGACATGCCATTCTCTGCTGAAGGAATATCACCCGACTTAATTATTAATCCTCACGCCATGCCTTCTCGGATGACTCTCGGACAAATGTTTGAAGGTTGTTTGGGTAAAGTCGCTGCTGCCACAGGCACTATTGGTAATGCTACTCCATTTGAAATGGAGAATATGGATGAACTCCAACTCCAATTGGTTGAACATGGTTTTGACTACGGTGGGCGCGAAACTCTTTATAACGGTGTTACTGGTGAAAGATATGATGTAGGTATCTATTTCGCTTGTGTTTATTATCAAAAACTTCACCATCTTGTAGCAGATAAGATTCATAGTCGTAGTCGTGGTCCAGTACAAATTTTAACCCGACAACCAACCGAGGGACGAGCACGTGAAGGAGGTCTCAGATTCGGAGAAATGGAAAGGGATTGCCTTGTCGGCCATGGCGCTGCAGTATTACTAAAAGAACGGTTACTCGATGAGTCCGATCGAACCCAAATTTTAGTCTGTGAAAAATGCGGATTATTGGCTGTATATGATCGAAATCGAGATCGCACTTATTGTCCGGTTTGCGGTGAAAAGACTCAAATTTCTAACGTAACTTGCTCTTATGCGTTTAAACTTCTATTGCAAGAAATGATGTCGTTAGGTTTAGCACCCCGTTTGTTGTTAAAAGACCGTGCTTAATCATTTCGACATATTTTCTCTCTTTTTTATTCTAATTTTCTTTTACTCTTTCAATTTGGGCAAAGCGTGTAAAATATCGGGAAAAATTAATATAGATGATGAATGTGACAATTGTTTTTGGCAGAAACGAGATAAGGCAAATATATCTGGTAGATATTTAACACTATTTTTTCTAAAATTCTGTAAAACTCTTGATGGTGTTGGATTGGTAATAACCACATTAATTCGGTTTAATACTTGCTCTAAAATCGGCTTCATCCATGGAACTGAAGAAAAATTATCTTCTGAAAAATCAAGGGAACATTCCGATATAATTATTAAGGTTCCTCCAGAAACTAAAGCAGAATTTCCACCAACTAAGATGGCACCTAATTCCTCGATAAGTTGAAGTTCATGAGAATGGCAAAATTTTAAAGAAGCATCATAATTTGCCTCGATAGAGCAAAAAACAACATCTGCAAGCTTGGAAATAGAACCAAAAAATGAATTATCCACATGTTTCTTCAGTTGATCAAATACTTGATGCGCCCCAGCTTTAATTTTAATTATGGTATGGTTGGAATTTTCTGCAAAAAGGATGGTAAAATCTGGTTTTGCAGGTTTACTTTTAAAAAATTGAAAGAAATCTGCTAATATAGAAGATTT
>CAYRPF010000011.1:31861-58125 GCA_964426185.1 uncultured archaeon
ATTGAACAGTTGTGGAACCTGCTATGCTTAATAACATCATCGGGGCACTTCCAGAATAATTATAGTAAGGATGAGGATTCACCCTATCAAGGATAATTTTGAACTTGGCAGAGAGATAGATTTTATTCAGGTAAATAGGCTTACCTAAAGAAGTATCCCCAATATACTGCTGATTGACCTTATCTTGGGCTTGGTGAATAAAAATATCATACTTCATTAGAATTTCCATTCCAAAAAATGCTCGTATCGCTTTTGGAGAAGGTTTTTGAGCGGTACCCATTGCCAGCAAAATCTTTACTTTTGAATCTGGGATATGAACTTTTTGAAAAATTAAATTTAATTCTTGTAAAAACAAAGAAATTGATTTCGAAGAAATTGAAGGAGAAATTACAATGCAAATATAATCTTGGGAATGTTCATCTTGTAAAGTAGCGTCGGAAATCAACTTTGTTAGTGATTTAGTCATAAAAGGTGTTTGAATTGCTGAAGATATTTCATCTAATGGATTATCCAAGGCAGGAACATTCCGTGGATAAACAAAAGTGGGATCCCAAGCATCGGGTAAATTTACTATGGATTTTTTACCACAAGAATTTAGTTCTATCTGCATTTTTTCACCTTCTCATTAGATTTAACATTGATTTTAGTTCGATATATTGAGCTAGAATATTTTATTTATTATTTTATTTTTTAATATTTCTTGAATATATTCTAGAATATTTTATTTTAATAATCTTTTATAATATTAATAATTCATCTAATTTATTTGAAATATGATTTAAAGAAAATAAATATCTAAAAATAACGGCTTTAACAAAACTGTTCTTAGAAAAAGGAGTCAGAAAGGGGTAATTATTGCCATTTTCATAAATCTTATAATATTTCACGGATTTCCTATCATCTTCAGCGAATTATGAGAGGGATTATTCGTAATTGAGCGGTAGAAATGAAATTAATAAGATTAAATAGAATATTTAATATAACAGTTAAAATAACTATCTTGAAAAAAAAATCTTTTGTTAAACATTTATTTGAAAAAATAATGTCCTTAGATAATAAGATACTACAGAATTGTTTATCAATACTAGGCGATGGAATTAATAAACAAATGGAAGAACGAATGTCTCAAATATCAATAAAAATAAAAATCAACGAGAAGTTATTTTATTCGATAAACAATTAAGAAAAAAGAAAGAAATTATAAAATTGCATTAATCAACTTCTGGTAAAATGAAAAGAATATTATTCCCCCGAATAAATAATTGGGTATAGTTATTATTTTTTTCTTCATTTGGAACTTGTTCAGTTACATTTTCCAAAATTACATTCATAAAATTATCATATTCCTTTAAGGTTCCATGATACTCAGTCGAATCTTTTAATCTTACGACAATCTGTTGATTTATGCGATTTTGTAACACACGAAGGGGATTTCTAGAATTGTTATAAGCCATATAAAAACACAAACTCATAGTTAATTAAATTATAGATATTTTAGTGTTCCATCCCTTAAAAAACATTTTAGCACTAAGATGAATTAAGATGATTATGGAAGAAAGTGAAAATCACCCTCATCACAAAAAGAAGAAGATGTTAACCGCGTATAACGAAGAATCATACATAGAAATCTACGATAAACGCTATTACAGATTGCAAGCATCCAAATTTAAACATTATAGTACACGAAATCACTCCTTTGATGGACTTTGGTTGGATTTTGGATGTGGGACGGGTTTGACTTGGGAATTTATGCGAAATTCACTCCATATTCAATTTAGATACATAGGTTGTGATTTATCCCGAGGCATGCTAAAGAAATTTTACGGTAAAGGAGGCGATACTCATCTAATCTGTACAGATGGAGAAAATTTACCAATAAGAAACAATTCCGTTTCTAATATCATCTCTTTGACAACTCTCCAGAATTTACCAAATCCTATTTTAGGATTAAAAGAAATACAACGTATTTGCAAAATTGATGGGATGATTTTAATTAGTGTGTTAAAAAAAAGTTTTTCTCAAAATCAATGGAAAAAACTGCTTGAAAGTGTGTTTTCTGGACCAAATTTCTCCATAAATTTGCTAAACCAACAAAATTCTTCAAATTTGGAAGATTGGATTTATGAAATTCAATTTTTGCGAAAATAATAATTCATCTATAATTGAAGTAGGTGTTCCAAATATTTTTCTTGATCAAATTCAACACCGTAATTTTTCCGGAAAAAAACATTAATGTTGGTTAAATCCCGTTCCAAATAAGAACGAGCGTTGGGATGATCTGTACTTTCCCATTGTGGCCAATCAATAATTTGCACGTCCTCTTCAAGTGTTACAAGTAAATTAAATTCACCCAGATCACAATGGATAATGTCCCCTTTTTCATAGATGATCTCAATTTGATGTAATATTTTGTTCAATACTTCTTCAGGATCAGCCAATTCAGGAACTGTGCTAATTTCTGTTCCTTCAATTAAGCTCATTACAACCATATGGCGGTTTTGTCCATAAGGGATGGGTGAATTAACCTTAAGAGGTTCAATTTTCTTTAAAGCTTCAAATTCAGATTCTGCAGAGAGACGACTTACATAAAGCCATGAGATGTGACGACGTTTTTGGATATAATTTCTTAGCTTTCGAATTTGACGAAAACTTGTCTGACCGATTCTATGAATCTTCAAAGCACATTCTTTCCCTGTTGGAAGTTTGGCAATATATACATCAGATTCTTTTCCGCGCCCAATTAAATCTCCAACTGCTATAATTACTTTCTGTTGAGTGAGAGCATTCAAGGCTAAAACATCATATGATTCAGAAATAAGTTGATATCCAACATATCCCAATTGAGAATTTCGCTGCAAAATTCCACTTTTATGAAGTTTGTTTAAACGGTATTCCGTCTCGGATTTTGGGATTCGAGCATAATAACTAATTTGATCCATAGGGACAAATTCAAATCGTCTCATCCCCAGCTCAATCCCAGTTAATACACGAATATCTTCATGTTCTAATTCTCGGACCATGTGGGCCGCACGGAATACTTGTGCCATTTTTTAATCGCAGTTTGTTCCAACTTATGATCATACATTTGATAGAAATTTTCTCGTAAATTGCTTTTAAATTTCTTCTACTCTAATCATTTTATCGCCTTGTTCAATAGTTGGAAGAATATCCAATCCTTCTATCACTTGACCGAACACTGTGTGTTTTCCGTCTAAGTGTTTTGTGGTTTCTCGATTTAAAACTATGAAAAATTGGGAACCACCTGTATCTTTACCCCGATGAGCCATACTTAATGCACCTAATTTATGGATTAAAGGATTTCCTTCTGTTTCACACTTAATTGTCCACCCAGGTCCTCCAGTTCCATCTCCACGAGGACATCCACCTTGAACAACGAAATCAGGGATGACACGATGGAAGGTTAAACCATCATAAAATTTCTGATTAACCAATTTAAGAAAATTTGCAACTGTTCCAGGAGTGTGCTCTGGATAAAGTTCTATCATTAATATTCCTTTAGTTGTCTCCATTTTAACCTGCGGATTTTGCATCTTAATTCACCTAGGAAGTAAAAGGATTGGGTTCTATGAAAAGTTACTTATCCCGAAAAATAAGTTGAAAAAAAAACGCATTATTATCTTGTTAAAATCCTCCAGAATGAGAGGTTACTAAATCTAATTCTGCAATTTTTATTTCTTGATCGCCTATAACTTGTTTCTTCTGATTCAAATCGGTGAATAAATCACCTTTTTGAACCACTTTTCCTGAATTAAAAATCTGATGCTGTTCATAAAGCTGTGCCAATTGCTGGCTTTCTAAGGGCTTCCCAGAATTTTTGAGTTGTGCAATAGCCTCATTAAAAATAGTATCGATACTGATAGCAGGCTCATCTATTTTAATGAAAAACGGCTTATTTGAAAGAGCTGAATTGATTTTGACTATATAAGTTTTAGATTCCATTAGTTGATTTCCCTCATTTAAAAGAGTTCACTATTTTAATAATAGAGAGCGAATATATTTAATTTTGGATTTGCTTTTATAAAATTCGAAAATTCTTAAAAAATACCTATGAAATTAATTTTGATTTCGTAGCTTTATGATAGAGTCTTTTAATATTTGCACTTTCTTCTCGTTCTGATCTTCTATCAGCTGTCCTTGTTGGCAAACGGGACAAATGAAGTTATAATCCATCGCTTCAATGAAAACATAGCGTCCTTCGCATCCATTTTTGCATTGGAAAAAATAATTTTGTTCTTCATATTTCATGCGTGATTCTAATTTTTCAATAACCCAATTACGTCGTTCTTCAAGGACCAAGGGCAAGTTGTCAAATGATTCCTGCCAAAAATAGATAAACCACCCCGACCTTTTATCTCGAACTCTTTTAAACTCGGTTAGTTTATTGTCATTTAAAATATAGAGAATTTTTCGTACCACGTTCAACTTAACTTTGCTTAATTCAGCAATTTTCTCGTCGGTAGTTTCATCTGATGCATCGAGTAAAACCTTTGCAATTTTAATCGCTTCAGGCCCTCCAAAGTCTTTTAAAACGGCTTTGAGCGTCTTGGAAAGAGTTTTTTTTTTATCGGCAGGAATTAAAAGTCACCTTGAAAAGCAGTAAGAAAAGTATAAAAGAATAAATCCCTCATTGAAAAAAAATTTTTTCATTTTCTCTCAATAAATAGCATGTGTTGGTATGAAAAAAGAGTATTTTTTACAAAAAGTAATCAAAAGCGCGTTTAATATTAAACAACTGTAAACCAGCAAAATACGGATGAAGGACAGATTCTTGGGATTTCTCTTTCTTGGTTGCTTCTTCTGCTTTAATATATGCTTCAAGTACGGATTTTCGAAATTTTGCTGCAGTTTCAGCAGAATAAAATGAAACAACAGACAATCTACTCTGATCGGTTTTCATTTCTTTTATTTTCTGGCGAATTTCTTGATCAGAATCATTTTCAAGTCGTTTTTCTAATGCAGTCAAATATTTCATCCATTTAGCTAGAAATTGTGATTGTACTTGTGCAAATGATTGATGAATCTGAATAAATTCCTTTAGTTCAGTATCTGTAACTTCAGAATTTTTACATTTACGTTTAGCCAGCTTTTCTTCATAATTTTCCACTAATCGGAAGAATTTTGTTGGGATCGAACCACGTGCCTTCTTTTCTCGTGCCAGTACAACTAGTCCCATACGTTCCATTTCAGATAAATGAATCGAGAGAGTAGATTTTGACTTACCAGTGAATTCTTTTAATTCTTTGAGACTGAGCTCGGGATACATGCTCAATAGGGAAAAAATCAAAAATTTGGGTTTACTTCGTAGGACATCTTTCAAAGAAATAGTTTTAGGTGCGTCTTTGGCTTCTTTTTCAACAATTGTCCCACAATCAATTTCATTAGAAGATGAAGAAAAGTCAGACTTGGATTTGGTTGGTTTGTAAATAATTATCACCTGAATGCTGATACAAATCTCGTGTATACATAAAAAAAAAAATATTATTTATTCAACTTTCGGATTAAGTATTGTAAGTATATAAAATGTTCAATTTTATGTATTTGATTTAATAGAAGAGTGCAAACCAGTTTTAATAGCCTGATCAAAATTCTTTAATTCATTTGCCAATAAATCCCTAAATTCATATAGATCTTCGATTTTCCACACATGTCCTTTACTACCAATAAACATCGAATAATCTGAATCAATCATAGAATTTATTATCCTCAAAATATTTTGAGGATTCACTGCGGTTTGGAAAAATTTTCGGAATGAAGTTCCATTCAAACAGTTTGGACAGAGAATTGGTCCTAAAAATGCAATTCCAAACCTAGGTATACTTACCATTAGATCTTCCTCTGTAAAAGCAGATCCAAAATTTTTAACGAAAATTGCCATTTTGTTATCAACGATTTGGAAATCATTTGGTATTATAAGATTTGGTAGTTGAAAATGAAAATTTGGCTGCTGAAGTAAATGATAAAGTTCGATATCTTGCGTCAGTCGAATGATTTCATTTTCTTTTTCAGACATGATTAATTGTTGAACTATTGATTCATATGAATCACTCATGTTTTGCACCCAATCGTTCAGAATTGGTATGCCTTCTTCACGAATTTTTTGAAATTGTATCGGTCCTGCAAGTATAGAGGTAGTGGGTGAGATATTAACATATCCTAATAGATGATCAAAATGGCAGTGGCTGTTAATCACGGTTTGAATGGGTTTTTTTAAATTCTCTTCAATGAATTCAAAAAGTTCAGCACTAACTTGTGGGGAGATAAATGAATCTATTAAAACCACACCATTTTCCATTTCAATTGCAATAACATTGGATTCGGGATAACCCGAAGCACGTGGTCTTAGAAAATGAATATTACTATGGATTTTCTCGATATCAAAATAATTAGAATGAATTTTGGAATGATTAGTGCTGTTTTGGTCTCCATCTACGGAAATAACTGAGTTGGAGTCAAGCCGGGGAGATATATTCATAATATTTACCTTTGCTTATGGAAATTTTTGAAGATTTTCAAACCTTCGTATGATTGTATAACACCATAACGTTTAATCTTTAGACAAAAAATCAAACGTTAGGATCAAACTAATATAGTTAAAAATATATTTAAACATTTGTTTTTGTTAACTTCATTTAAAGGAAGGATACTAAAAATTTGAACCATAACTTTTTCTAAAGAGGAATCTTTTCTAAAAACATTTAGGAATTAAAATCTTAATCAATCCTATCATAATTCTCAGTAAAGGTTTATAACTATGGCAGATCACTATTTAATGAAATTAATTCTTGCTCCTCATTTGGCTGATCCGGTAAAAGAAGCACCCGATGTACACAAGCATTTTACTCGATATTCTAAGGGTTCATTTGATGGCCCAGTAATCAAGGTTTCTAAAACCAAAGCCAAAATATCCGTTTGGGCATCACATGAATACGAAGATTTACTTTTACGTTTCGCTTTGAAAAATTGTCAAGATGAAAAAGTGAAAGTCACAGGAAACATTATAGGTGGAATTAATTTCGCACCATTGTTGAAAAAATTAGATTTTCCAGAATCTTGGAATCCAGTTAAAAGTAAGGGACAAACAAAAAACTACACCACAGAATTTAAAACGGCTGTAGAAATTGAAACGAGTAAATTGTTAGATTTAGCAACCAAGGGAACCCCATATGTCTATATTTTATTAAGTTTTACCAGTGCGGATAAATCTATTGTTTTAAAAATCAAGAAAAAACCACCTCGACCCAGTTCTAAAAATCCTGAAGATAGCTCCGCTACGAGTAAATTAAAATTCGCTTCCTTAAAACTTCCCAACTCTCCTAAACTACTAGATGGACTCTTGGAAGAGATTGCCGGAGATTTTCGAGACGAAATCCCTTCTAGTTGGAAATCATTAATTCTTCAAAATACTTATGAAATAACTGAATTGGAACTACCAAAAAATAAGAAGTTAAGCTCCCGTCTCATTCGGTTACACACTTTGCGAAAAGGGATCCTAAATCGTGTAATAGAAATTGATGGTGAACCATTTAAAAATTCAGTTGCCTTCACCGCTTAATTTCTTATTTTATTTTAACGGCACTTAATTCACTTTTCTGATAGTATTGCACCCTAAATCACAATAAATGCATCAGAATAGGATACTGCTTTTTACTTAAAATATTATTTCCTTCATTTTGTTATAGTTCGGCATAGATTACAAAACAACCAAACACTATAGGATTAATTACTGAATGAAATTGCAGAATACGATAAATTACTGGTTGCTACCACGTTTACCATGATGAAAAATGAAGATTATTGTAAAAAATTTGAAATGATGTAAAAAAATTTGATAATCACTAGTTTCTCCACTAAGCATGCTTCTAATGGAATAAATATAGGAACCTTTCCATATAATATAAAAACACTTGATTATAGTATCCGGGAAAATACATATCTGATGCATGACCTGCAAATGGAAAAATCAATAGGCCGCAATCATCTCGACCATAATCAAAATAGGTGTGTTGGAATTGAATGGCTTTTGGAAGCAAAGGATCCTTATCACCTTGGAAAATTAAACATGGAGGGCTGCTAGCATTTACCAATAGATTAGGATCAACCCATTCCGGCCTACTACTAATAGAAAATTCATGTTGGGGATTATTTGCGGGATAATAGGGAATTAAACCTTTTATAGTATATGCCTTAGAAAACTCGGAGTAATTCTTGTGGGCTAAACTTAAAGCCGCTGCACAAGTTAATTGTCCACCCGCAGATCCTCCAGAGACAAATGTTGAACCCAGATTCGCTCCAAATTCTGAGGCATGAATCTTCAAATACTTAGTGAAATTTCCGATATGTCGCATAATATCATCAATCGAGAAGTTTCCCATCACATGTTCTGGATGGGGCAGATTCTTAAATAAGTCTGACACATTATTCAACCCGTACTGAATATCAAAAACACAATACCCTTGAGAGGCAAAATACCGATTCATTTCATTTACATTCATAAATCCCTTATCTCCGACCACCCAACCACCTCCATGAATTCGAATGAGAGTGCTATTTTGACCAGGTAACCCAATTCCTCTATTAGGAGGTAGAAATGCATCAAAATATAACGTAATATCTTTATCTTGTGGATAAGCAGATTCACTCCCATTGAAATAAAGAATATCTTTGAATGTAATGCAATCGTAGGTTGAAGGCCCCCAGAAATATTCTGAGAGAATAAAAGGTGAAGAGCGGAAGTATTGGGCTTTTATTGAGGGATCAATACTTCCTTGCCAATCCCCAGCAAATTCCGGATTAAAAGCCCGTTCAAATTCCATACGGGTTGATTTAATAAATGCAGGTGTAGAAACTAAAGGGATAAACCCAATAGATGAAATCATCAATCCTAGAGTAAAAACTGAGATGATCAAGGGGTTTTTCTTTGAAATAATGAACTGCTGCATATGGTTAAAAATTTTGGATGAAGTTGAGATTTCGAGGTAAGTACTATGAATGATTGCCACCATGCTTATAGCGGTCAGCGTAAATCCAATTAAACCGAAAAAAGTACCCAACATCCCTGCAACTATGCCAATACCAAAAAGACGGGGCATAGAAGTTCCTGGAACGAAAATTCCTATATCAACATATATTAATAAAACAAATCCACTCACTACGATCACCCAGTGTAGTATGGTAATCGCATTATGGAATTTTTTTCTTAATGAAGAAGTCTGTAATTGGCTTTTTGAATTATTTATTTCTTGGTTTTTTAAATTGAACTGAATTAGACCACTATAAATATAAATTCCAATTAAAATGTTAATGAACCAAAATAAAACAAAATTAAGACTCTTCATCAACAGATTTTGGAAGATTAAATCATCATAACCGATGAAATTTACCATGAAAGCAGCAAAATACCATAAAAGCATGCAAAAAAGAAGCGAAAATGATAACCTTGCATATTTTCGGGCAATAACCTTAGAAGTTTTTTGATAAATTTGATTAATTACCATGAAAAGCGCAGTTAAATAATAGAAAATACTAATAATAATAAAAATTCCAACTATGTTCCACAAAATTGCCGATTCAAGAGAGAATAAATAAATCAGAGAGAAAATGATATTGAGAAAAGGAATTATGAAAGCTATAATTAATTGCTGCAATTTTCTCATATTTTGTTATTTAATCAATTTCTATTTAATGTTTTTGGAATGATTTATTGGATTTTATTCAATAAACAAAATATAATAAATAACAGTTGTTATTTAAACATAACAGATGCCGAGAAAAATTAATCTAAATAAAATAAATTATGCAAAAACTCTACTTGAAACAGGCCTTTCAATTCGACAAATTCAAAGTGAATTAAGACGAATTTTTGGCTCTGGAATGTCACCTAATCAATTAATAGAAATAAGAAATCAAATTAAAGATAGAAAAGAAGAAATTACACCATCTACTTCCTCGCGACAATATCTTCATCAATCTCTTCCAAGTTCAGTGGATATACGTTATTTTGCTGATCAATTCACACGTAGCATGAATGAATTTACAGAACAACTTAAAACTCAACAAATTTTGCTGGACGAATTGAGTAATCGTCTTCCGCCTCGAAAATCATTAAAATCTTCTTCCCTTCCTTTTTCTACTTCTCCTATAACAAATTCTCCTTCATCCGAATCAAGCTCTTTTTCATCTTCGTCTCCAGACACTTTGTTATTTGATCCTAATTCTTCAGATTTTGATGTTGAAATGGAGGAAAAACTTCTCGATATTCCTTTACCCCGTATCCTTTTCTTTTTAGAACAGCGAGAAAAACAGATATTATCATTTTTATCCAAGAAGAAGGCAAATCTCCATCAAATTGAGGAGCATTTAGGATTACCAAGGCAAATTACTGAGAGAATTCTTCAATACTTGGAATATCAAGGGAAAATCTATTCACTTATTGAAAACCACACTAAAATGTTCCAAATACAGTCTAATGAAAATGTAGATGAAGATGAAATGTCGTTGTACTATACTTTTCTCATTAATGTTTTACTTAAGCGTGTTTCTGATGAAATAAAAGCCATGTTACCTAGTGAGAATAAAAAAATTTCCCCTATACAATTTCCTCTAAATCGTTTGAATTTAATAAAAGTAGCATTATGGAAAGTTTGGCAAAATTTAGAAAATGAATTTGTATCTTATTTTTTATCTTAATTTGAAAGATTTTCAGAATTTTCAAGAGATTTTGGGTTGATAGACGATTCATTAGACATCTCAACATGAAAAGTGATCGGTTTTATCTCATCAGAGCATACCACGTTGTAAGTTTTTATCCAAACATCTACACGAGTAAGCAAATCTTCTGCTCCGCACGGCATTAAAAGAATGTCTTCGAACATATACTTAACTTTCTCGTCTATATCATGATAATGTTTTTTGAGAGACAAACCTATTGCAGGAATATTCATAAAGTGCTCAGAACTTTTAATTTTGTCCAAAATGTTTTGCAAACCAATCCAAGGTCGATCGGTATTGATGAGAAATAATTTTATGTTCCAATTCGGACTCAACAAATCTAATGAATCAAAATTATCTAGTGGGATTATATTATATTTAGAATTCAAATGAGAATCTAGTATTTCAAAGAATTTCGAATCTGTGGCGATAAGGATTATAGTGCCACTCTTATACATCATATTAATTATATTTAGTTGCTGAGGAATATAAATCAAGTTATTTCGTGATTAAAAAAAGTAGGGAGATCTCTTCATAAAGCTATGTAAAAAGCATTCTAAACAATTTGATTCATAATTTTTTTATAGTTACGCAATTTCTTTTCAGTGATAACCCATGCTGTATCAAACCAATGTACTGGAAAAGTGGGGTCAAAGCATCAAAGAAACCTTCCAAAATATGGATTATAACGGATTTTGGGGATGGATTTTAGTCATATTAGGTATTATTACTCTTTTCATATTGATTCTTTTTACCCAATACAAACGTCCAGAGCGGGATTCCATTAAATTTACAGCAATTACATTAGTTGTTGCCAGTGTATTTTTAGGCTTTGGATTGCACATGATTTTAATCGCTCGCGGAATTTGGTGATAACCAAACCAATTTTTTCTTGTTAATCTTCTCTATCTATTCTGTAGTTGCTCTTAACATACTCCTTGGATTTTTATATGATCTTTTATATGATCCAAAATTATCTAAAACGATGATTGTATGATTTTACAAACAAGTATTTTTCTAACGATTGTATATATACTAATTGCAAGTATTTTATTATGGCTGATGATTTGGCTGGCTGCACGTTTGATTATTTCGAAATCCTACGCGGTTGATAAGAAATTTCTCTTATTGATTTCCGCTTTGGTATTAGTTATAGTCATCCCTATAGTGGGAAGTGGAGCAAGTTATGTCTTAGGACTGATTGGAAATGCATTTGCAGGATTACGCGATTTAATCACACCTGGTCAAGGGCGCAACTACGTAGTGCAGTTAGTCCCCATCGTGGTTTTCTTTGTATTTTTGGTAATCTTAAAGTTTTTAGCGGGAATGGAATGGCGCGATGCCACTTGGATATCCTTTATCAGTTTACTCTTGCTCTATTGTCTGTATTCATTAGTTCCAGAATTAGATTTTATGGGATCATTAGTATAATTTTAAATACATTATTTTTTTTACAAATTTTCCTATATTTTTTGACCTTTTCTTTTTATTCGGAAGTATCTTCATCTTCAACAATTTCCTTACAATGCCCAGTTTGAATTAACTCTGGTTTATCGAGAATAAGAAGGATTTTACGAAAAAAATTGCGAAGATACTCAAATTCTTGCTCAGTAACTAAAGCCCTACCAATTATATTTTTAAAACCAGTTAATGTACGAGAACGACGATATTCGGCCAAGGGTAATTGGGGCAAAATGTCAGAAATTATCGATAAGATATTCTCTTTTAATTGTGGACCAGCGATATTAACATTTCGCCATTCTTTTTTAGATTTATTAGAGAATTCATCTGAAAAATAGATATAGGATAGAATTACGGCAACTGCATGCGAAAGATTTAAAGTAGGATACACCGGATCGCTGGGAATTCGAATGAGAAAATCCATATGTTGTAGTTCGGAATTAGTGAGACCTGTTGATTCCCGGCCAAAAACAATTGCGATTCGTTCAGAATTAGGTAATTGAGATAAGTCGAAATTGGTCAAATCTATGGGCATCCGAGTAATATTTTTATATGTAATTCCTTTAGCACTGGTTCCTATTATAACCTTAAAGGAATGGAAAAAATCTTTCAACCAGTTATGATATGAATCCAGCCAATTTTTTTGGTGCTCAAACTTGTAGATTTCTGCGTGCTCTAAAACATCTGCAGCATGCATCGCAAATCCAAAGGCAACATCAGAGTGCGGATCTGCTAATGGATTTATTAGAATTAAGTTGAAAAAGCCGAAATTCTTCATCACTCTCGCAACTGCTCCAATATTTCCTGAATTCTCCGTACTTATAAGCACAATTGAAATTTTATCATTCATCAGCGGAAGATTCCTGGATTAATTCGATAATTGATTTTGAAGATGCCTCAGTGGGTGAAGAAAAAAATGATAGTGATATTCGTTCTAAATGACTTTTCATAATGGTAGTCAATTTCTGGAAAAGATCCAAAAAGCGGTCCTTCATAGCTGGGTTTATGGCAGTTTGGAAGAAAATAATTAAAGCACCCGAAAAATTATATTCATTGCTACGAAAAGGAACTGCCAGAAATGCACCTTCCTTCATTTTTTTCAATTCTTCTCTTAAAGAACCAGCCAATATTGGAACCATATCCGAAATTGATGAAAAAAATACTGGTTCATTTTGATTAATTGGGTTTTTCAACCATGATTGATTATCCAGCGAAAAGGAATGAAAACCTTCCAGAAGAAGAGAACCTGGACTTAAATTACTCCAATGGGCAAGAGATTTAAGGTAATTGGTGGAAGGATCTAATACGGAGAAGAGAAGGTAATTTGCAGTTAAATTAAGATTCCGAAGATAATCATCAGGGTTCATCAATTTTCCTATCATGGCAAAATTTGTCTTCAAATGGTTAATTAATTCGTTTTCAGGTGTGGTAATTAGAGTAGTGGCAATATTTAGCAAAACTTGCTCGAAAGCAATTCGATATTGAATTTCTTGTTGTAATATAGTAGTTTCTGTTACATCTTGACAATTAAGAACTAAGCCGCCAATTTCAGGAGTAGTACGTAAATCGGTAATAGCGGCTTCAATATAATGATATTTCCCGTTAGCGTCCAAAAAGCGGAAATTAATAGTTTCCTGCACCATTTCATTATTAAAAATACGTAGTAAATTATCGATAATGCCCCTATCTTCGGGATGAACAAGGTTCAAGGTTTTTTTCTCATCAAATTCGCTGGCCGGAATACCCGTGATTCGTTCTACACTATCACTAATAAAATGGATTCTTATTTTTTGGGGAGCACGAAGTTGTAAGACAATAATAACATCATTTGAATTTTCAATAAGTGCACGATAGTATTTCTCCCATTTATTCAATCCTTCCTCAGACCACTTGTAAAGTTTTGCTGGTCCGATGGTTTTTAGTTCAACACGTCCCAAGAGTTCTAAAATCTCCAACTGTTTGGCAATCCAATTCCGATTCAATTTAGTTAGTTCTTTTAAATCGGTGATGGTGAGACCATCGGTGTGTTCCTTAAGAGTGTCTTCTAGAAATTGTAATAATTCAGCGGAAACTTCCTTTTTAGTCATCGATAATTCAGCAGAAATCTCATTCAATCCAATAGTTTCCTTTTTTTGTGTTTCAATATATGTTCGTACTCGTTTCATTAGGAAGCCTCAAAATTATGTTGTTACAAAATAAATTTTTGAGCGATAAAAAAGTTAGCAAATTTGCATTGCAAAGTTACCTCATGCACTTTTTGAAGTAAAAAAATGTAAAATTCAAGGAAATTACTGAATTCTAAATTTTTAAGAGAAAAATGAGAATAAATTTTAGCTCTAAAGAAAAAATCAGGCATGAGTTCCAAATTGGTTAGTAATATTATTAAAAAGCGCTTCCCATTTGCTACTTTTCTTATAAAATACCGCGGGATAACCAATAGGAACATTGATCTTAAAACTACCAGACGCAAATTCAATACCAGACCACAAATGCACCCATCCATCTTCGGGTAAATAAAGCGTCTTTTGTACAGTTCCTTCTTTCATTATTGGTGCAACCCAAAGTTCTGGTCCTAAAAGATATTGATCCATCAAATTGGATAGATTAGGATCATCTGGATAATGCAAAATAGGTGCTCTTATAACCGGCCATCCATGATGTTGATATTCTTGAATACACATTTCCAAATAAGGCAAAATTGCTATATGAACTTGACACATGCGCTTACAAATTTTCAAGGTTTCTGCATCTGAATCAATACTCCACCATGTTGAAGATGGAAATCCCCCTCCAAAATGCATTATTAAAGAAAAAGCGGCAAATTCAGTCCATCGCAAAAAAAGCTCTTTAGATCGTTTGATACTCCCTCCTAATCCCCAACCACCTACTATGGAATGATGATATCCCAAACCACTTAATCCTGCAGAAATTGCTGATGTTATCGCCGCACCAAATCCCTTAGAATAATCCCAACTAGGGTTTAAAACTCCTGCAGATATGATTGAAGTGAATGAAAGCGCATTTTGATGTCCTACGGCTGTGAAAAAAATCCTTTCTTCTGGTTTATCAATATTTTTCGATATTTGAGAGTTTTGAATAGCTTCATAGCATGTTTGAGCTAGTAATCCTGGATATTGATTATGAAGTTCATATGGATCTTCTCTTTCATGTGCCACAGAATCGATAGGATTTTGATCGCTATCTCCTCCAAACCAACCAGAAAATCCTACATTTTCTATTAATTCCTTTTGTAAAGTGTTGGCAAACCATGCACGAGCTTTGGGCAGAGTTAGATCAATCACCGCATTATCTTGATTTCCTTGGTGTATGATATATTCTGTATCGAATTTTGTACTAAGAAGATGAGATTTATCTGGAATATCTTGATATATATCACCTTTCCGGTTTAAGAAGCCATTTACATATCCTAACACGTGTACACCTTTCTTATTAAAGTTGTCAACCAATTTGGGTAAATTAGGATACCGAATCGGCCGGTTTGAACCGTTCCACTTCCAATCCCAAAATAAGAGCGGTTCAGTTTTATTCATTTTCACTCCCGCCCAATCAGGGCACCAAACTGCCGTAACAGTGATACCAGCTTCTTCTAAGGCGTTAACTTTAATTTCCAGTTTAGTCTCGGTTTTACTTTCAGCTTCATTTTCGATTTCTTCTTGAATTTGAATCAAATCGCCTGAAACAGTTAAACAAACGCCATTTAACACCCATTTTGGAAGAATTGGTTGTCGACCTATCTTGGAAGTTAAATATGTCAAAAGATTCAGAGGATGATTATCATTTTTTATGAGAATTTGATCTGGTATGCCCCAAAAATACATCTCATGAAACTGTCCTTTTTTCCCTGTACAATGAAAAGCAATTTCTCCATAAAGAAATGTGTTGATCCAACACAAATAATTCATTTCCTTCGCAATAGCTAGAAAAACAGGTAAAGGAAAGGAACTTATACCTTCAGTTACTTTAATTTTCCTTTTATTCCGTACAAATGCAAAGCGATTATGGATGAATAATGAAATTTTTTGATTATTTAGACATACTCGTCCGAATTGCTGCCCTCCACCATAGACATTTTCATCCATGTGCGATGGAAGATGAATCCAAATTCGATTTACATCATGATTCTCAGATTTAAAAGTTATTAAAAGCTCATCACCAGCTCGGAATTCCATTTTGATGCTTTCATAGGTATCTGAATTAGAAAATTGGAAAACTACTCGATTTTGAGTATTAACTTCGACAGAAAAGCGATTCATGGGAATTCTACGTTGGATTTTTTCAGAAATATTAACTAAACCCGTTTTAATTTTTGGTTTAGGTGTGCTAATTCCCAAAATCACAGCAGGTTCATCATTTCGGTGGGAAAAGAACAAAGAATTTTGGTAGTACAAATCGAAGCGATTTCCAGATTTGGCTAAATGTATCATTTCTGAAGCATCCTTGCAGAATATTAATTTTTACGATATATTCAACGGGGAAGTATTTAAAATTTTTAGCTTTAGCCTAAGTTGAGTTTAATAAAAAGAACTTCATAAGAAAATTAATAAAAAAACACCATTGACACATTTTTAACCATATTTCACCCTAATCTTCCGAGTATGGAATATAGATAATCTAGAAGATTGTTTATTTTAATTTAGATTTGTTTTATGCACAGCAAAATGTAAAATTAGATTTCTATGGAGTTATGAGTGATTAATTCAACCTAGTTCATTAATAGATCAATATTTCCTATATATGTTCTTTTCCAAATGCTGACGAAGAATATGTGAGAAATAGCTCTCTATCAATTGGTATTCTGAAAAATAGATTTTTTACTACTTTCTTTTTCTAGATGTATATATTGTACGAAAATGTATACAGATAGCTGAATATAAATTACGATAATCATTTTTTTATTGGGCAAAAATTTAAGAATGCCCAATCAAATACAGTTAAGAAGAATATGATTACGAAGAATTAAATGTATTCATTGAAAACATTTTAACCATTTGTAAGTGGCTAAAACTAATCCATAGTCTTAAATAATTGAGTTCCATTATTATATTAATAATTTCTAAAATTATTAATAAGATCTTTGATCAAATAAAATAATGGGAAGGAGCAGAAAAGTGGAATATATTCAAAACATTCAAACAAACGCATTAGATTCTGGAGGATTTCATCTTGGATCATCGGAACTTACAAAAATTGCCAAGGCTTTATCTAGCACAACGCGTCAGAAAATTCTTAAGGAATTAGTCAATTCTCCAATGGATGTAAGTGAAATTGCCGCAAAATTAGGACAAACGGAAGCAAATATTTCCGCACAAATCGCGATTTTGCAAAAAGCTAGCTTAGTTTCATGTGACTATCAACCAGGCGGCCATGGTGTCAGAAAAGTATGTAGGACAGCCTTGGAAAAAATACAGATTTGGATTAATTAACAGCAATTTTTTCATTTCTAATTTTCCTCTTTCTGAATGTAATTCTTTGCAATCAAAAACAAATCTATCAAAAATTTTTAATGAATTTACAATTTCTTATACACATCTCTTTAATATAAATATCTAAAAATAACCAGTCTGCCAGTGTAGCTTAGTGGTATAGCGCTTGATTCGTATTTTGTGCCATCATGGCAAAGAAGATAAATCAAGAGGTCCAAGGGTTCAATCCCCTTCACTGGCTCTAAATTTTAACTTTTATTATAAATACTTAAATATTACAGTAAAAGTATGTTATGTAAAAAAGAAAAAACGTCAAAATTTATAATAATATCACTGTTTATATCCTAAAAATGCAAGATATCCCAAGTAGGTGGCATAGACATCCGCAATATGCACGATTTCATATGGGCTGTGCATATTTAGCACAGGTGTGCCTACATCGATTACTTCACAATTGAACGTCTCTGCCATATATTTAGCTATGGTTCCGCCACCTCCCTTATCAACTTCTCCCAGCTGGCCCATTTGGAAGGGAACTTCCGCTTTGGAAAAGATTTGGCGCATATAGGCTACAGTTTCAGCATTAGCATCGTTAGCACTGTATTTCCCTCCAGAGCCTGTATATTTGACTAAAGTTATACCTTTGCCTAAAATGGCAGCATTTTGAATGTCATGAACTGTTTTAAAGGCAGGATCTACCGCTGCGGACACATCAGAACTTACCATAAAACTATTGCTTAGAACGACATTAAGATTGGATATATTTTCAGAAATGCCAGTTCGCACCATAAGATCATTCATTACAAAATAAAGCCATTTAGATTCCGCTCCAGTGGCACCATTACTGCCGGTTTCTTCCTTGTCAAAAAAGCATACTACTGATGTATAAGCAGGCACTTTCTTCAAATCAAATAAGGCACGAGCACTGGTCCAAGCACACACACCATCGTCATGACCAGCAGCTCCAATCATGCTTTTATCAAAACCAATATATCTGGGTGGAATGCCTGATACCAAGTTTAATTCTGCCGACAGAAAGTCTTCTTCCAAAATACCATATTTTTCGTTAAGAATCTGTAAAATATTAAGTTTAAATTTCTCTTTCGCTTTTTTATCCGCTACCGGAAGCCCACCTGCCAATACGGTCATTTCTTCTGCTTTGATAACTTCCCGCATGGTCCGTTTGGCTTGGACGGTGGATGAAAGATGAATTAGTAAGTCTGGAATAGTAAAAACCGGATCTTCAGCATCACGGCCCACATCGATTTCTACTTTAGTGCCGTCTTTTTTAATGATAATTCCCGTTAAATGCAATGGAACGGTTGTCCACTGATATTTTTTAATCCCCCCATAATAATGCGTTTTGAACAAACCTACACCAGCTTGTTTGTCATCAACTAATGGATTTACCCGAAGATCTAAGCGGGGCGTATCAATATGAGAGCCGATTAAATGAGTCTTTTCTGTCATAGATTGAGTCCCGACAACTACCAGAGCAACATTTTTGTGTTTATTTACATAGTAAATTTTATCCCCTGGTTGAAGTGTATTTATCTCTTTTCCCAATTCTACTCGTTTGAAGCCAAATTTTTGGGCTTGTTTAACGGCCCAATTAGTTCGTTCTCTTTCAGTTCTAGCATTGCGTAAAAATTCCAGATAATCTTCAGAAAAATCTCTAACTTGTCTTTTTTGTTCATCAGTGTATTTTTCCCACGCAAATGGAATTTTATGGGTTAACTTTCCTTCTAAAGAAGAATCGCTCGGTTCTAAGTCGGAAGCTTCCAATTCATTTTTAGAGTTCATGATAAGTTTGATAGTTTAGCTTCTTTTTTGAAGTTAGGGGTTAGAAAAATGATCCCAAAAAAGCCACCAAAAAAAGAAGCTTTTTAAAATTAAAAGCTTAACTTTTTATTCCGAGGGAGACCTTTGAATATTATCATTGAAAGTATTGATGGGAATGAGTGGATTGCAATTTAAGCATAATTAAATCTTTGATATATTGAGCCCAACTTACCAACGGAGCATTCTTTGTGATGCATTCATCCTATCAACAATATCAACGAGTGGTAATCATGATACCGAAGAAAATTAAAGAAGGAATTTATCAAGTCGACCCGGAAATGAAAGTCATAAAATATAATGAAAAAATGTATAATTTTACGATGGTCGTTCCGGCGCGGATTTATGCCAATGACTATCTCATGCAGCACATTCAACAAGATAGGAGTATTGATCAAATTACGAATGTAGCATGTCTTCCAGGAATAAGAAAACATGTAATTGCCATGTCGGATGCCCATCAAGGCTATGGGTTTTGCATTGGAGGAGTTGCGGCAACTAGTGTGGACGGAGGGGCAATTAGTCCAGGCGGGGTAGGATATGACATAAATTGTGGCGTCCGTTTACTTCGTACCGGTTTAAATTATTCCGATATTGCCTCCGAACTTCCGGCATTAACCGAATCTCTATTTCATCACATTCCCAGTGGATTGGGATCGAAAGGTAAACTCCACATCACTGAAAATGATTTAAATCATGTTTTGGATGAAGGTATTGACTGGGCAATCAGTAAAGGTTATGGTTTTGAAAAAGATCGCGAATATTGTGAAGATCACGGTAGGGTGGAAGGCGCAGATTCAAGCATTGTGTCAAGTAAAGCAAAAGCCAGAGGTATTCGGCAATTAGGATCATTAGGATCTGGAAACCATTTTATCGAAATCCAACGGGTCGAAAAGATTTATGATGAAGAAACCGCAAAAATCATGGGTATCGAGAAAAACCAAGTTACGGTTATGATCCACACGGGATCGCGTGCCATGGGACACCAAATTTGTACTGATTCTTTACAAGAAATTGACCATATGATGCATCGAGAAAATATTATCCCACCGGATAGAGAATTAGGCTATGTAATATCGGGAACCAAAGAAGCCGATCGTTATTTGGCTCAAATGCGAGCTGCAGCTAATTTTGCTTATACAAACCGCCATATTATTATGCATTGGACAAGAGAAGCTTTTAATGAAATCCTGCACATCAATCCCGAACAAATGGAATTGATCTATGATGTAGCTCATAATATTCTAAAGGTAGAGGAACATGATGTAGGGGGAGGTAAACGTGAAATGGTAAACGTACATCGTAAAGGTGCCACGCGGGCTTTTCCACCCAATCATCCCGATGTTCCCGCAAAATATCGATCTATTGGTCAACCCGTTTTAATTCCAGGTAGTATGGGTACGGCTTCATATTTATGTGTTGGGCAAGAAAAAGCTATGGATTTAAGTTTTGCCAGTACCGCTCATGGAGGAGGTCGTGAAATGAGCCGGTCAAAGGCCAAACGTAAATTTTACGGAAAAAATATCCAGCAAGAACTTAATCAAATGGGTATTGCAGTGAAAGCCGCTTCCATGAAGGTCTTGGCAGAAGAAGCCCCCTTGGCATATAAAAACATTGATCAAGTTGTAAATGTGAGTCACGATTTGGGAATTGTAAGAAAGGTGGCACGATTAGTCCCGATTGGTGTAACCAAAGGTTAGGTTATTATTTTTTTTAATCTCGTATTTGTAGAGAATTTCTATTTTTTCTTCCCTCAAATTGTTCTTAAAGTGCATGAGAAAAAATTTATAAAGATTTATGATAAAAGTATTTACGATAAAAGGAGCTTTATCATCGTGGTTACAATAGCAGATGGAAGATATATTCTTCCCGACAATCTTCTATATTCGAAAACTCAACATGTTTATCTGGATCGTGTCAAAAAAACAATTGGACTGGATCAAATCGGTTATGCTTTCCTGAAAAAACCAACTGAATTAGTCATTCTTTCTGAAACATCTTTAAAAATCGGAGAGCCGTTTGCTGTAATTACAACGGAAACGAGTATTACCACGTTAAACTCGCCTTGCACTGGAAGTATTGAGTACATTAATCTAGATGCTTTAAAATATATGGAAAATGACACTTATTCTGATGGTTTTATCATAAAATTCAAAGAGATCGAGGACATCCAAGAAGACTTGATTACTGGCGCGAATATCGAGCCGTGGGCTAATCATGAAGTCCGCGCTCTTTTGAAAAATGAGTATTCCTTCAAAATTATTGAAATTGGTGATTCCGCCACCGGAAAGACCGCCATCAAGGTTCGATTTACCGACGATTATTTCAAGCAAGATCTAAAGACAACACTGGGTGTTGATTTCGGAAGCAAAGAAATTTCTTGCATGTATACCCCCAATGACATACTTTTTTCGGGAACATACCGGTTTAAAGTAAAAATTAATTTATGGGATGCAGCGGGCCAAGAACATTTTGCTAAAATTAGAGGTATGTATTATCGTGATGCGAAAGGTGCTTTACTGTGTTATGATGTGAATAATCCTGTGTCCTTTCAAAATCTGGATAAGTGGCTGCTGGAGTTAGAAGAGAACCTTGGTCGTATTCCAACTCTCCTGGTGGGCAACAAGATAGATTTGGAGCGGAAAGTGTCTCGGGCGGATTCATTAGAATATGTGAAAGCGCATGGTTTGTCTGGTTTTGTAGAAGTTTCTGCGAAAACGGGTGAAAATGTGGATGAAGCACTGCAACAGCTTGCGATTGAAATCTATAAACGGGAAGAGAATCTTGCTTGATTTATATTCCAGTTTATTTCTTCAATAGTTCTTTTTTTTCTGCAATTTTCAGAAATACAAATTGAAGAATGAAGAATTCAAAAATCGGAGCCAATAATTGAATTTCCGCATTAAAATCAACCAAGATAATGCGTTCATTTTTTCGAAGAATTTGGGATACGCCAGGATTATTACTCAAGACAAGAATTTCCCTCGTTCGTTGCAAAATCAAATTAACCAAGCGATATATGGTGCTTTCATTAGTGGTATGATCTCCAATTAATAAAATAATACGGATATTTTGTGGATGAATTTTTCTCTCTAAAATTTGAAAGGGTCCATGAAAAAAATGAGATATATATATACCTTCTGTTAGCAAACGGGTGAAACTCTTTGCATGAAGGGCACCCAATAGTGCTGCAGCCATAGAAGCAGGATCTCGAGCGATAATATATAGATTATCAAAATCACTTAAAAATTGAACGATTTGATCAGTTGTGGATATCCAATTTTGTTTATATTCGGTTAAATCGCCAATAAATCTGCTAAATCGCGCTTGAAGAGTAGTTGATTGGGGTTTTTCTCCAATAATTACACGCGTAGTTAGGTATACCACAAAAATGGTATTGATAAAAGATTTAGAGCCGAGAACAAATTCATGTGGAATGAAAAGCTGAAAGATGTTTTGAATTGTGGGGGATAAGTAAGTATTCTCATTATTTGTTATTAGCCATATCAAATCAGGATCAACTTTAGTAAGCCGTAAATGATCCACACAGCTTTTTAAGAATCGAGATTTTCCAGATTTCGAAATAAAAATATACAAAGCACCTTCCGATTCTGATGGAAGCATGTAGTCAAAAAATTCACTCAACTCTACGCAGTAAAGTGAAAAGGGAATCTTACGCGCCGTTTCCATGAACATCTGGCGGGAAATTTGACTTGCAAAATAACTATAGGTATTCCCGATAAAAAATACTTTAGAAATGGAACGTTCTACCACAATTTGCCGTAGTTTTTCAAATTTAGATTCAAATTCTCCATTAAAATAATGATCTGCACAGGAAGTTAAGCAATCTATCTCATCAAAAAAGTCATCTCTAATTTGTTCAAATGTAAAAGGCCATTGAAAGGAACTTGGAAACGATGAAGGATTTCGGTTCACTATTGAATAACACCTCTGCGTAAAGCTTGATCTAGAAAAAGATAGTTTAAAACTACCATCTCGAAAATGGGTGCCAAAAATGGATTTTGTGTAGTGTGTTCAAAAACCCATACATTTTTATTAGCTCTTCCTAAAGAAGAAAGCGACCGATTGTTATTTATTAATATTATACGCCCAGATCCTAACTTTTTACTGGCTAAATTAATTAGATTAACGGTATCTTCAATGCTTGTTTCATCACTAACCAAGAGAATACATCGAAAAGAATTATCGATTATTTGAAACGGCCCATGCAGAAAGAGTCCAAATGAAATTCCTTCTCCAAATAATCGGAGATATGCTTTACAATTTAAAGCCCCTTGATATGCAGTAGATAAACTTGTCCCCTTTGAGATAAAGTATAGAAAATCATAATCAACACCCAAGAAATCATTTAGGCTGGAAACATGGAATTCCCAATCTTGTTGGTAAAATTTGATTTCAAAAATCATTTGCCGAATTTCGTCTTCAATTGTTTTTGAAATAATTTCTTGATTCATAAAGGCTCGAGTAATGAAATATAATACTAAAATATCCGCAGGAAATGAATTCGAGCCGATAACAATTTCATCCCCGCAGAAAATTGGGAAAAAAAAATGGGCTAATGGTTTAAGATTGTCATTATTGGAGACTAAGGCAATTTTACGAATATCTACATCATATTTTCTCAATTTCTCGATACCTTTATTAATTTGGATAGAACCGGTGCGGGTTACAAATATAAATAGAGAATTTTCATCAAATTTATAGGGGTGACAGTATGTTATAAATTCATCTGGTTCAAAAATTAAACATTCTCTTGGTTTTACTTGTTTAACTTGAAGAACCGAGGCATCAATTGATGAATTTATATAATAATAGGGAATTAAAGAAGCAAAATAATTATAACTATGACCGATCAGGATTAATCGTGAAATGTTGACTGATTCACAGTAGTTACGAAATCGTTGTAGCATTTCTGCACCCTCCGGCGAAATATAATAGCGGAGACATTGTAACAAAGTACTTGGAATGGTTAAGAACGAATTTAAAGCGTCGGTGAAGAGAATAGTGATCACTATTTCATTATTTTGAAAGAATTTAAAAGTTATACAATGAAAATTGGGAAATTGCAACTAAAGGGAAAAATGAAGGGTTAATAACCACCTTTATAAGCAAATCCGAGAAATGATAACTGCAAATCAAAAGAAATGGTTCCTTCGTTTTTAAGATTTTTTGCATAAAATTCTTAAAGGTATTAATGAGAACATATTAAATTTATTTGATTAATGGGAGAGGTCTTCTTTATTTTCCCCATAATAACTTCTCCATTAACAACCTAACTTAAATAGCATCTCGACAAAAACATAGTATGATTTGATTCCTTATTAGGATGCAAGGGTGTGGGAATCAATGAGGGTGTGTGGATAAATGTTTGATATAGACAGTTATTTTAAGGATTTTATGGAAAAGGAAGAAATTTTTCACGAACGAAATGTTTTACGACCAGAATTTGTTCCCAGCTTTCTTCCTCATCGAGATCATCAAATTCAAAAAGTAGCTGAAATCGTAGCATGCACCCTTAAAAATTCAATGCCATCGAACTTATTTCTATTTGGAAAAACTGGAACAGGAAAAACGGCAGTTATCAAGTATGTCAGTGAACATTTGAATCAGCAATGTCGAGAATCTGGAATTCCTGAAAGTAAATGGATCTTTTTGAATTGTCAAGAAGTTAATACAGGATATCGAGTTTTAGCAAAAATTTGTGATGAAATTGATCCAAAACATCCCGTTCCAATTGCAGGATGGCCGATAGATGTAGTATTCGATGCTTTAATTGAAAAAATCAACACCCTCTTACGCGGAAATTGTTTTATTGTTCTTGATGAAATTGATGTTTTAGTTAAGAAAGCTCGAAAATCGCAAGATGTTTTATATAATTTAGTCAGAATTAACTCTCGATTGCAATCTACCAAAGTAAATATCATTGGAATTTCTAATGTTTTGAATTTTAAAAATGAATTAGATCCCCGAGTTATAAGTAGTTTGGGTGATGAGGATATTGTATTTCCTGCTTATAATGCTCTTGAAATCAAAGATATTTTGGACCAACGCGCAGTAAGAGCATTTTTTCCTCATGCTTTGGATCAAAGTGTGATTCCTTTATGTGCGGCATTAGCTGCCAAAGAACATGGTGATGCAAGAAAGGCACTTGATTTATTACGCAAAGCAGGCGAATGTGCTGAGCGTAGAAATGCAAAAAAAGTTGTAATAGATCATGTTTATGCTGCCCAAGAAAATATGGAAAAAGATAAAATGAAAGAATATTTTGAAGCACTACCTCTTCAAAGTAAAATGATTCTCCTTAGTCTTTTTCAATTAGAAAAGCACTCAAAGCAAGGTGCTGTTATTACTGGGGATATCTATAACACATATGTTGAACTTGTCAAATTTATCCCTGGATTAAATAAATTAACTCAACGCCGTGTTTCTGAATTAATTCGGGAACTTGATCTCGCGGGAATGGTTAATGCACGGGTTAAATCAACGGGAAGATATGGTCGAACTAAATTTATCAAATCTAACATAGATATTAAAGATTTGAAAAATTATTTATGCACTGAACCACGTCTGGCTGAAATTGTAGAAATTAAACCTGCAAGTCTCCAAAATAAAACGACAATTTACGCCGGAAAACAGTTCAGGAAATTAATGTAACTAGATAACAGGGTAATTTTTCGTGACATTTTTTTATTTTCCTTCTCATATTGTATTTTTAGCGAATATAATCAAGTATTCTACCAGGTCTTCTTAATCTTACATTTATCTCTCCAC
>CAYRPF010000012.1:0-11148 GCA_964426185.1 uncultured archaeon
ATTTGATTTTATAATTTACGCATTGAAACTTTAGGAATTATGGGCTCAATTTCAACTGATTTGAGTTGTTCTTCAAATTCATCTAACTTTTCTATGAAAATCTCGATGGCTTTTGAAAAAACTTCTTTTAATGGTAATGAACCAGTGCCTTCAACTGTAAATACAAATTTATTAGGTTCAAAATCAAATTTAATTGCACTTGGAGGGGCATGATGGGCAATAGAATCTGTAAAATCTGGACCTTTCCAATAATCTTTAACTAAAACCAATTTTCTATCTTCCTTCTTAAATGATTTAGTATGATCCTTCAATAGAAATTCGTCAATTTCACTTTCATCTTTAAATTTTGAATTATCTATTGTAATTTTTGGAAAATACTTGTATCCAATAGAGCAGACTGGCTGAAATTTCGCGTGATCTTTTCCTCGACCTAATTGAGCAAAAGCTTCAAATACTAATGAGGTACGTTTCCCTAATTTTGCAATTAAGTAATTCTCATTTACAGGATGAATTTTTGGATCTAATGATTCCAAATCACGAGAGTAAACCGAGATTTGCTCATTTTCAGCATGAACTTCACACATCAATTGAGCTTGGCATAAAGTACATCCCTGACCTCCACAAGAACATTCTTCGGGAAGATTATAATTTTTCAGATCCGTGGTCAATGGAATCAATCCCAATCGATGGGCAATCATTTCATCATATAAAACGGTGTCATTTTCTACAAAGAGAACTTCGTTGATTGCCATTGTGGGAACTTCAGTCAAAATCATCCTGCGAAAAGCATTTGCTAATTCCACACTGACACCATCTAAAACAAATTTAACCATATCTAAATTTTCGGTTTGAACGCGTTCAAAAACTTCAATTTTCAAAATTAATCCACCCATGAATGAGATTTAAAAAAAATGGAATTCTATTTATGAATTCTATTCTAAGTAATATATTTGTAATTAACGATAACTTTTTTGGAATCGTTTTCGAGCTTTACGACCTCCCCAGTGTTTTCGTTCAACTTGGCGAGAATCTCCCGAAAGCATAGATCGATCATATTCTTTAATAGCGCGGATAACCGACTTTTTCTTCAAGAATTGAGTAATCGCTCGACTTAAGGCAATACGGGCTGCGTCAATTTGACCAATAACCCCTCCACCTTCTACTTTAACATCGATATTGATGGTATTCAATTTTTCATCGTTAACAATAATTAATAATTCTTCTATTTTCATGCGAGCCAATTCTGGTTGAATTTTTTCAATAGGAATTCCGTTGATTCGGATGATTCCTGTTCCAGAACGGACGGTAGCACGTGCTACTGCATTTTTTCTTTTACCACTGGTTTGGATATGCTTCATATTTATTCACCAGTTATTAAATTGAAAGTTCCTTTCCTCGCTTGCGGGTCCAGCCCATATTATTGCAAACATCTTCAATTGTAACCGATTTTCGGCTTAATCGTTCTTTTGAGGCATTTCGAACAATTATCGGTTCAGCATTAGCGTATTTTGATTTCTTCACATCAGGAATGTCTGCAATATAAACGTGAACTCGTTTTAGAGCTTCTGCTCCACGATGATTTTTAGGTAGCATAAATCTGATTTTTTGTCGCAAAAAAGTATCAGGTCGACTGTTATGGAAGGGGCCTCTACGTGGATTGCTTAAATTTCGTATATCACGACGTAAATGAACATATTTTGCCAAAATTTGATTCCTTCTACCACTTATTACCGCATCTTTTGCATTGATAATCACAATATGTTCTCCGAGTAATGCTAATTTTGCAACTTGAGAGCACATTCTGCCCATAATCATATCTGCGGCATCTAACAATTTCCATTCAGGTTGTTGCATAATAATCACCATTATATTATAATTCTTACTCCTGTTCCTGTTGGATTTTTTTCCAACAATTCTTCTATTGTTATTAATTTCGATTTTGACGCCGCGATTTTTTCTCGAGCAGATTTTGAAATGGCTTTACAAGCAATGGTGAGTGATTTTTCCAATGTTCCATTTGCAAGTATTTTTCCTGGAACAACAATCGTCTCGCCTTGTTGTGTTAATCTTTCTAATTTCGCCAAGTTGACCTCGACTCGGTTTTTTTGCGGAGCCATCAAACGTTTTGAAACATCACGCCATATCGGTCGTTTTGTTTTCCATAGTGTTCGAGCTAATTTTCTGATATAGACATTGCTCGGGCCTGTTGGATGGGTCATTTGTGAAAAACCTCAAAAATCAATATGATTTTCAAAAAAAGAAATAATCCATTTAATTTATTTTTTGCGCTTTACTCGGCAGAAAATCATATGTTGTGAGAAAAAAATGTCTAATTTAAGGATAAATATCATAACTGAAAAATTTATATGCTATTTTTCAGAAAGTAATTATTAAACACTTAATATTCAGATATTTTAATGGTGTAAAATATGAGCGAAGAACCCGAAGAAAACCAAGAAGAAGAATACGACCAAGAATTAGACGACCAAGATTTTAAAAATCTGGATGAGGTCGTAGATGAAGTCCAAGAATTGGAAATTGGCTCGGATGAAGAAGAATCCCTAAACATGGATGATTATTCAATCGAAGATATTGATGGGGAAAAAGAAGCAATACAAATGAGCAGGCAATGGTACAAAAGAATCGAGGTTGATACATGGCTTACAAAATTACATATGGCAACTACAGGGATTCGACAAAAAGATCAATATCGCGCCCAAAGTAGACAATTTACCAAAAATATGGAAGTAACAGGAGATATTTCATTCTTTTCCTATTCTCCAGAAGATTTGGCTAAACCTTACAAAGAACGAAAGAAGGAGCAAAAAGATAAGACTTATAAGGAAGTAATCGGATATAATATATCTTTCTGGGATCATACGTTTAAAGAGTCAGTTATTTATCAAGAAGCCCTAAAGCACAGCCAAGATTATGAACCGGAAGAATTTTCTAAACTTCTTAAAAGAATAGTAATTAAAACATTTACAGAATTAAAGCGTGATAAAAAGAAAGAAGGACATGCGGGCCGTTGGCGTGGAACTTTAGAAGAAAGCCTTCTAATGAGCATCAATAATATGTTTGGAGAAAATCGAGGGAAACCTCGCCCTTTCTTCTACATTAATTTGCCTGGTTTCGAATATCGAATTGCATTAATGCGAACTCATAGTATTATTGGTGATCGTTATATGTTTACGGTTCCAAATCCCAAAACAGGAGAATTGACAACATTTCGAATTAAAGGTCGGCGTTTTACTCCTGGAAAAGATTTTAGAGTATATAATGCAGAAACGGGTGAAAGAGTTGCCGAAATCGATGATCGCATGCTGAATGTTGGTGGTAGAACAACTATTCGATTTAGAAGTGAACCAGAATTTGAATTATTAAATCGTTCAGTCGTTTTTCGGAGAGTCCTAATTCTCTTTGCAATATACATACGTTTTATGAAAGAAAACAATAAGAAATACCGACACATCTATAAAGCCTTGAGAATGAAGAAAAAGTACATGAGAGCGATTAAAAAGGCAAAGAGAAGCAAGGATCCTGCAAAATTGCAAAAAGTAAATATGAAATTTGAGCAACTGCAGCGAAAGTGTAAAATGATTAAATCTATTTCCGTTACCAATTCAGAGATGACTTTGCATTATAATCCACGCAGGATTCGGACGTAAATTTTTCTTCTTTACTTTTTTTTTCACCCTAAAAACCTTTTTCGTTAAATTATAGTATTATTGAAAAGAATGCAATACTACCAAGCACCAAAGGGTTGACAATTGCTTGATATTACAATGTAATGGTTGAATTTGTTGAATTTTGGGATGAAATCATGCCTACAATTCAGTAAAATGCAGTTTTGGGTATAACTTTTCAATAATTCTTACTTTTTATGGTGAATTCTCAACAATACTTAACAAGTTAAGGATAAAAGTAGTTACCGAAAAGCAAGATGTTAAAATTAAATGAAAGGAAAAAAATTTTTACTTTTTTGTTAGTTTTCTGTTGCTATCTTTAAGATCATTTCTGCCGCTTTATCATTATATTTTTCCATGTTTGAAATATTTTCTGCACAAACAATATGAAATTCTTTAATTGAAATCTTACGTTTCATGAAAAATTCTATAATTTCTTCTTTCATTTTCTCAATCATGCTTTCACGTTCAGATTCTGGTAATAAGTCGTATTTGTTGAAGCAGACGTAAATTTGACCGGGGAAAAAGCGAACATCTCTGAAAAATTGAAATTGATCTTGAACTGGGCGATCACAAGCGAAAACTGCAATAATTTGTTTTGCGATACGAGAAATGGTTATTACACCCATTCTGACAACAGCACGTCCCCTATCCCCTCCAGGTGCGAATAATGTGTGATTTTTATGTGTATCCACTTCTCTAAATACAACTCGGTTTGGATGAATTGTTTTTGTCTCTTTTACTCCTGTTTCTGGATCTAAAACTGCCTCACCGGAAAAATCTGTTTTTACGACGACGCACTCTTTTCCCCCTTTAACTTCTGTAATTTTTTTCGTTTTCAAATATTTCACAAATAATCTTAATATCGTTGTTTTTCCAACGGAAACCGCACCAAGTAATCCTATATTTGCCATTTTTATCCCTCCCCTTCATCGATTTCTTCGATTTCAAGTAGTTGATTCAAAAATGTTTCATAATCACCCACTAAAAATTGTTCTAACATGGAATTATTGTGAACTTCGATTAATGCCATCATTAAATCTTTTAATGAAGTTGCACTTCGAATGAATTTTACGAAATTTTTTTCTGTGGGTTCCATAGTAAATTCTTTTGGAGATTGACCGAAACCAAAGTTATCTGTTCGTGGTAGATCAGAAAAATAACCAAAAGCACTATATCCACTATAAGAAAAATAAACATAATAGCGAGATTTCATATTTTTTACATAATTGGACAGAAATACTGTGCTGTATAATTCCCCTAAGAATAATTCTTCATCTTGCTTCAAAGTATAATATGGGGCAATTGGTGATTTTAAGCCTGGTGGAAACATTTCTGCGGGTGGAAGGGATACGAATGGAAGTTTTTCTTCTATTATTGCCCATAAATCATCCCGTCCTTTTTCAGTTAATATTTCCTTGATTTCATCGTAAGCAAATGCAAAATCTGCTTGAAAACTAATTAATGATGATAAATAAACAGATAAACAAGCAAAAGTTGCGTCTAAAATTGGTCTTTTTTTAGAACTTGAAGGTTTAATTGCGCCTCTCCATGATCGAATGGCGGAATATGCCCATCCACGAGTATCGAAGAAATTTCCACTTAAAAAAATAAAATTGATATCAGTTTCGTTAATGCCCAGTAATTCTTTTGCTTTATTGACTAAGGCAACTTCCACTTCATCACTATTATATGTTGAGTGTATTTTGGGGTAAATTAGAATCGCTTTCTTTGCTTTTTTTGCCATCATCAATTCTACTCTTCTATTTATAAATATAATTAGTTATGAGTTATGCTTTAAGATTTTGCTTTTGTTTTTTTGCAAAATAACTCAGAGAAATTAAAGCGCAATTCTATTTATCTGCAGCATTTTCCAGATTTTTCAGAATATATCTTTTAAATTCATCATATATTAAGATAAAACTTTCATAATTTTGAACATTTTGTAGAATGATTGAAGATATTAACGTATCCAATGGAGTTTCTAACTTTACGACATGGGATTGAAGGTTTTGTTCGGTTTTTTTGAGAGGAACTAAAATGGGTTTAATTATTTCTGTAATGAATCTTTCTTGATTAATATTTATTTGTTCCGGATGAGAAAATCGAATTTTAATGGTATTTTTTGAAAAATTAAGATCTGCAATTAAATCATCAGTGTTGGGGACGAAAATTTTCTTGTTAAATTGGAACCTATCTGAGGTTACTTCCTTTTTCGCCGCTGTTTCTGCATCAATTAAGTTAGCTGCAGATATAAAACTCTCTTTTGAGATTAAATTGGTTATTTTTTCCACTAGTTCCTTAAAAATGTCTATTTCTTTTTGAAAATCTTCGATGTACTCTTCTTTTTTTTTAATTAACTTAATTAATTCTTCTTTAAGCTGCAAGAGAATTTTGATATCTGCTTCTTTCATACAAAATTTATTAGTACAAAAAGAATAAAAAAGATGGGTATTTTCGAATTTGTAAATTATTATGATTTCAATTTCAATTTTTTAGTTTTTGTAACCGGAAGAGTGGGGTTTATTTCTTCTAAGGTTTTTATTAAAGCCGGAACTTCATCTTGGAATAAAGCCTCTTGAAACTGTAAATACATTTCATAGTCGGCTATAAACAAGCCTTTTCTTTTCTTTGGCTTTCCCGTTACCTTATCAACAGGATTGATTTCGACCATTAAGCGCGCTTCTCTTGTTTTTGTTCCAGGAATTTTAACTACAAAGACACCTGGAATATCTGTTTCCATTTTTTCCCAATCTTGACCAGTTTTTAGAAAATTTTCCAAATCTTCAATCATTTTTAATCACGACAAATTAGTGAGTATGAATAACAAGAATTCGTAATTTAAATCTTTTGTGTTACACCTATGTGTTACGACTATAGAGTATTGATTATTTCTATTCTTTTAATAATAATATTTTTTAAGAAAATTTAATCATTCATTATAATCTAGATTTGAGGAATAAAAAATGAAAATGCTAACTGTCTTTATCCCAGAAAAATATATTGAGTCATTAGATTTATTGGTTGTGGAAGAATTATTTCCCAATCGAAGCGAAGCTATTCGATCAGCCATTAGGGATTTAATTCATAAAGAATTGTTGTTAAAAGAAGAAATCGCTCGACGAACGGAGAAAAAAAAAGAGAATGAATCTACGCCATGATTTTATTCTTACGTGCTTTTCTTCGAATTTTCTTTCTTATTTCAATCCGTAGTTGTTTTCGCAATTCGGGAGATTCAATTTCATTTAATTTTTCTAATGCGAATTTTTCATTCTGATATTTCTTATAACTTAATTCAATTCTCTTAAGATTTTGTTCACACAATCGTCTTAAATCACTTAATCCTAAATTGGTAAAAATCTCTAAAGCTTTTTGATTTTTGATTTTAGCATCTTCAAATTTCGCTTGTTTTACAAAATCCTTGGCAGAATTTAATAATTCAAAACCATCTTCTTTCGTCGGTAATTGAGCTCGATGTTCCAGTTTTGATTTTAATGCTAATATTTCGATATGAAGGTTTGTCAAATTTTCTAGTGATTGCTGCCATTTTAAACGCTCCATTTGTTTTTTAATCGTATTATATGAATTCAATGCTCCATCTATATTTTCTTTATCTAGAAAATTAATACATGCTGTAATTTCTTCTAAAATTATATTTTCATCATCCAAGACAGTATTCTGTAATAATTCAGGTAGATGAATCAAAGTCTGAGGAATTTGTGAATAAATTTGTTGCAATCGTTTTTTAGTGGTATTTACCTCTAGAGTCCAGTTATTTTGAGTGAAATTATACATTGCATGGTGGAGATAATATAGACTTAAATAAGGATTTCCTTCTCTAAGGGAGTTTTCCCCAATTTCAAGAAATTTGTAGGCTTGTTCTCCCCGTTCCTGTTCGAGACTAGCCAATCGCTTTTGTTCTAACGAGATTTCTTCAAAACTTTCTAAAGAAGATTTCCGTTTTAATTCTTGTTGTGCCATTAATTTTTCAAAATCTTTCTGTTTCTTCAATTCTTCTTCTTGTCTTTTACGAATTTCTGCCACTTTTTGGGCATATAGTTGCTTTTTTACTTTAGTTTCTTCTATTAATTGTTTAATTTGCTTCTTTTTCAAAGGCCAATTTATTTCATCGAACAAGATTAAAGCTTCCTTATATCGTGCAATGGCTAAATCATATTCATGTTGAAGCGCAAAATTGCTCCCCATCTCTAATAGGTCAAATATTCTATTTTGAATTTGTTCTTCTTTATTTTTTATTTCGTTTTCTTCTAGTTTGCGCTTCTGTTCTTCTAATAATCGACGTTCCGATTCTTTTTCTGATTTCCTTATTAATTCTTTAATTCTTTCAATTTCCTCTTTTCTTTCTTGCTCTGCAATTTCTTGTAATTTTTGTTGTTCTTGGTAAGCTTGCATATCTTGCTGTGTTTTTTTAATCGTTTCTTGGGTAATTCGAATTCCAACTTCATAATTGATTTGTTGGTAAAGATCTAAGACTTGCTGATATATATTCAAAGCATCTTTGAAATTGTTTTCTTTAACAAATGCTCTGGCTTGATCTAATAATTGAAAACATTGGTTATGTATTTCCTGGGCCTTTCTGGCTTTTTCTTGTTCTTTTGCAAGTTTTTGCTGTCTTTTCAACTCTTCTTGGCTCTTAATCTGTTGACTTTCGGAAATTAGCTTTTGAATTTCTTCTAAATCTCGCTTTCGTTTTTCTTCTTCCAACATTTTCCTGTGTTTTTCTTGTTCTAATTGTTCTTTTTGTTTTAAACTCCATGAAATACGAGCTTTCTTTTCTAATTCTTCATATTCCTTAATTCTTTTCAATCGTTCTTCTTCTTGACGTTTAAGCTCTGCTAAGTATTCCATTTCTTCTTGTTTGAAAAATTCAATTTGATTGGCAATTTTCTCTGCTTCTTGTTTCCATCCAATTTGTTGGAAAAGTTTACTTGCTTCTAAATATTTAATGATTGCTTCTTTAAACTTGTGTTCTTGAGCTAAGTTATTTCCTTCAGTAATCATGGTTAAGGCTCTTTCAGAAATTTCCTTTTGGTGTTGCATTTCTTGATTTTGTATCGCTTTTTGATTTGCTTCTTGCTGCATTCTCTGATAAAGTTCTTCTTGGGATTTTTTTATTTGTTGTTGTAAAGCCTTGGCATTCATTTCTTGAATTTCCTTTTGTTGCTCAACTCGTCGCCGATATTCTTGATCTTTCTTTAAACGCTCTTGATATGTTTTCACACCTTCAAAAAGTTTGATTCCCTCATCCCGCCATCCAATGGCTTCTAATTTTTTCGCTGAATCTAAATAAATTTTAATTGCCTCTTCATATGGTGGAATAAATGAGTATCTCTCTATGTGAGACTCGTATTCTCTAACTTTATTTTCTATTTCATCAATTTTGTTAAATATTTCCTTGGCTTTTTGCTCTTTTTCCTTTTCTTCCGCTTCTCTTCTCCTTTTGATGGTTTCTTGTTCTTTTTGATGTTTAAGTTGAATTTCACGAGAAAGTCTCGCTCGCTCTTCCAACAATCTTTCTCCTTCTTTCGTTTTAGCTATTCGAAGTTTTTCTTTTTCTCGATAGATTTGATCTTTTCTCAATTTTTCTTGATATGTTTTAATTCCATCAAATAAACGAATACTCTCAGAGGTCCACCCAATTTCCCTTATTCTTTCTGCTGATTTTTGATAAATTTTAATTACTTCTTCATATGGGCAGATATATGGTATTTTATCAACACGAGATTCGTAATCTTTTACTTTTTGTTCTGCTTCGGCGATTTCGGATAAAATATTTTTTGCCACTTCTTGTTTATAGGCATTTTCTTCTTGTTCTTTCCTTAATCGTTCTTGTTCTTGTTTACGTCGTGCTTCTTGGATCTGTTTTGCCTTTAATGCCCTTTGTTCTAATAGTTTTTGTTCTTCTAAGGATTTGGCAACCCGCAGTTGTTCATTCCGCCTAAATTCTTGATCTTGCTTATACTTTTGTTGGTAAACATGCATACCTTCTAATAATTTAAGACCTTCTGAATTCCATCCAATATCAATAAGTTGTTGTGCCCCTTGTTTATAAATTTCAATACATTTTTCATATGGAGGATCAAAGAGGATTTTCTCCGGCTGAGATTCATATTCTTCTACTTCTTTTTCGATCTTCTCAATTTTTGCGTAAATTTGATCTGCTATGGCTAACTTGAAATTTTGCTCTTCTCTTTCTCGCTTCTTTCGTTCTTCTAATTCTTTTTCTCTCTGACGTTTAAGTTGTTCTGCTAATTTAGCTCTCTGTTCCAGTAGTTGTGCTTCTTCTTTTGATTTTGCTTTGCGACGTGCTTCTTCTTCTCTAAATTGTTGATCTTTTTCCAATTTTTGAGAATAAACTTGAGCCCCTTCGAACAATTGAATCGATTCTTTTGTCCAATTGATTTCTTTAAGTGTTTTTGCTCCTTTAAAATAAATCTCGATAGCGCGTTGGTAGGGAGGTTCGAATGGTATTTTATCAAGTAATGATTCGTATTCCTTAATTTCTTGTTCAATTTTTTCTATTTGGCTAAAAACTTGATTTGCAATCGACTCTTGATATGCTTTCAATTCTTGTTCTTTTTTCTTCTCTCTTTCAAGAGTTTTTAATCTTTCCAATTCTAATTGTTTGGCTTTTTGTGCTCTTAATTCAAACATGCGCTCTTCTTCTTTAGTTTTTGCTTGACGAAGGTTTTCTTTTTCTCGGTATTTTCTATCTTGCTCCATTTTTTTTTTATATGTAGAAATTGCATCTGAAAGTCTAATTGCCTGTTCTGTCCATTCTATGTCTCGAAAAGTTTCTGAAGCTTGCTTATATACTTCAATTGCTTTTGTATAAGGTGATTCTAAAATAATTTTATCAGGTGTCTGTTCATAATTTCTAATTTTAGCTTCTATCTCATCAATTTGTGCAAAAAGTTGTGCTGCAATTGCTTGCTGATAAGCATTTTTTTCTCGTTGTCTTTGTTTTTCTTTTGCTTTTTGTCTCTCTTTTTTCTGTTGATTTTCTTTGGCTTCTAAGGCTTTCTGCTCAAGTTCTGCAAGTTCTTCTTTAGTCAATTCTTCTTGGCGCGCTAGCTTCTCTCGGTATTTTTTATCTTCAGTTAATTTTTCCTGATAACGGATAACTCCTTCAGCTATTCGTTTACTTTGGTCGGTCCAACCTAATCGGGATAATTTTGGGGCAGATTCGGAATAAACTTTAATGGCTTCTTCATAAGGGCAAGGATAATCGAAACGGTTAGCTTTTGACTCATATTCATTTACTTTCTTTTCAATAGATTCGATTTGGTTTAAAATTTGTTCTGCTTGTTTGTTAAGTGCTTGTTGTTTTCTTCGTTCTTCTTCTTGTTTGCGTAATATTTCCGCTTTTTGGCGTTCAGATTCCTTTTTGGCTTCTAAGGCTTTCTGCTCAAGTTCTGCAAGTTCTTCTTTAGTCAATTCT
>CAYRPF010000012.1:11248-54458 GCA_964426185.1 uncultured archaeon
CGGAATAAACTTTAATGGCTTCTTCATAAGGGCAAGGATAATCGAAACGGTTAGCATTTGATTCATATTCTTTAATTTTTTTTTCTACTGCTTCAATTTTATCAAGAATATGTTCTGCTTGTTTATTTAGGGCTTGTTCTTTTTTCCGTTCTTTTTCTTTGAATTTATGAATTATATTTTGTTGTTGTTCTGCCTTTTTTTGTGCTTCTATAGCAGTATGTTCAATTTCACTCAGTTCCTCTTTATTTAACTTTTCTTTAAACTTCAATTTTTTCCTAGATTTCTTATCTTGTGCCAATTTCTCTTGATATCTTGAAACTCCTTCTGCAATTCTTTTACTCTGGTCGTTCCAACCTAACCTAGATAAATCTCTAGCAGCATCAGAATATATTTGAATTGCCTCTTTATATGGGGGAAGAAAATTGAATCTATTAAGTTGTGATTCATATTTTTTAATTTTTTTTTCTACTCTTTCAATTTTGTCAAGAATTTGCTCAACTTGTTGGTCCATTGAATCTTTGTTCTTGATTCGTTCAATTTCTCGCAATTTTTGGTCTTTTTGAAGTTTTTTTCGATATTGTTCTGCTCCGCTGAATAAAATTTTTGCTTGTGCTGAATCTCCCAGTTGCTGAAATGCCTTAGCCATTTTTTCGTAAATTGAAATTGCTTCTTCATAGGGACAATCTAAATCTAAAATTTGTGTTTTTCGGATTTTTTTTTCATATTCTTTTATTTTCCTTTCAATGATGTCGATGTGCTCTAAAATTTTTTCTGGGCTTAATTTATCTTGTTCTGGCATGTTTTAACCTTTCCCTTCTTTTTTCCTTTGAACAATTTTTGTAAATTTAATCGCTTATGATTCTTCAAGAATTTTTAGACATTCATCCACAATTACTTCTCCTTTTGAAAGTAATTTCCATCCATTTTGTTGGTATTCACAGTATCCTTGGTTTTGCGCCTCTTTTAACAATTCAATAACTTGTAAATCCTTCATTTTCTGTTTAAAATCAATTTGGAGGCAAAATACGATATCATCAGCTGGAACAGGACGAAGTGTTTCATCTTCCATTACACCCAAAGCAGTCAGCACAAATTCATGTTTACTAATTTTTTTTGAGACTTTATTCCCTTTTTTTTTAAACATACTCTCCACTAATTATGAACTATATTTTTTGAAGCTTAAATTTTTTTATGCTAAAGATCAAAGCGATGAATTGCGCATTTAATAATTGTTTAAAAAAATAAAGGAAATATCTTATTTAGGTAGGAACTAACTGATATATAGAAAAATTCGGTGGAAAAAATGTCTCCTAAAAAAAGTTGCAGTCGGCACTATCGTTATGTTGCCAGTTGTCCAGATTGTCGGGCTCTAAATGAAGCTGATAGTGAAGAGAAATCTAAGCCTTTATATCCTGATGCGCTTAAATCTGAATCAGAATCTGACGCATCACATGAAAAAGAAGAAAAAGGGCATTTACGGCCAGAGATACCGCATATCTCTGATGAACCCCTGCATCCTCCAAAAAGAAATCGTTTTAAGTATCATACCCCTCCAAATCCTGAATTTAAACGTAGATTTGCCATTATTTTAATAATTGTGGTTATTGGCATAATTGTTGCACTTGTTTATGGATATCCATTATGGCATGCTAAAATTTCTTTACAATCTCAATTATACTCACAAAAAAGTGGGATTGATTTTTGGCATATATATACTCTGAATTATTGGAGCACATCCTTTTTCTTTAACAAAATCGGATTGATTGGAGCATTTCTCGGAGCTCTTATAATGAGTATCCCTCCTGAAGATTCCATTTTAAAACTATTGAGTTTGAAGTTTGGTTGGGAGAATCTTAAAAAATGGAAATCTTTGGTTTTATGGTGGACCGCGGGATTTGTCATTTTTTATATCATTGGCCAATCAATAGAAACTGGTTATTTTGCTTTAGCTATGCAATTAATTCAAAAAGGATATTTAAATATTGGTTCAGGAGAGTTATTCCATGCAATGACTGCACTTTCTGATCCTTCTCAAGTTTCTGAAATTGATATATTTTACTACCAAATAATAACTCGCCCAATCTTAATGTACATCATCGGAATTATTATTTTCAGAATAATTTTACGAATTATATATTATATCGTTATGGATCGCAATGAGATAAAGATTTCAATGCTTGTTAGTTATTTAATTGGTATATTTTTTGTAATCGCCTTATTAAATCGACCATTAAAAGCCCAAAATGGAATCAATTTGATACGTGTATGGAGTATTTACTTGGGTATCGCTATTTTTTTTGGAATTGGAATTGCTTTATTTATTTACAGTAAGAAAGCATATGGATTTGCCTTAAACTTAAGAGATATCCGAGTGAAACGAAGACTTTCAATTATTTCAGTTAGCATTCTGGTTATTTTGCTTATTCCTATTTTTGTTAGCATTCCAACTTCAATTAGTTTAGGTAATCCAGAAGTGTGGGATCGCATTGAATGGGATGTAAAGTATTCTCAACAAATTGCATGGACCCGGGAAGCTGCAGGAATTAGTTATGGGGGTACAAACTTCTTTCAAACGAAGAATATCGATGACTACACCAGTAAAGTGACCAGCTCCGATTCAGAAATTTTAAATGTAATTCGGCAGTTCGATAAGGAATATTCTGGTAAAATTATGGCTCGTGATATCAAAAATAACTATGAAACTATGGCTGATAGTGATATTATCTTTATTCCTGGTAAAGGAGAATATTGGGTTGCTCCAAAAACTTTACAAATGGAAATTTTATTGCAAGATGATAAGAATGAACACACCGAAATATATGATCACGTGGAAGGTTTCTTAGCTTTAGATACTTCCACAGGTCACATTGTTACCAGTCAAGATTATATGGATATTTTTGGGGTTGCAAGTAATTATCCCCTTTTCTTTGGAGAAAAGGAAGATACCAGTTATAGTTCTTCAAATCAGAATAATTTACTTATTTTAGCTGATTATTATGCCTACGATAACGACATTCTTCTTAACACGGGTTGGACTCGAACAACAAATTCCACTTCCGTATATGAAGGTTTACCAGATGGAGAACTATCTGGATTAGAAGCATTTTGGTATATAATGAGTATGGGAACGGGATTATCAACCTTTGCTTTAAACTCGTCATTCGAAAAAGAGTTTTTAATTAATAGAAACATTATGACAAGGGTTGGATCTATTCTTTTACCCGGAATGGAGATTGACAATGATCCTTACTTGATTTATAACCCAGTAAATCATACGTTATTTTATGGAGTGTCACTTTATACTCATATTCAGCTTTCATCTTACTTCAATTCTCCGATTCATCGATTTTTAGGCACGGTTTTAGTAGATGTAAAAACAGGGGAATTAACTTGGTATAAAAATCCGTCTGCATTTGATCTGGTGAATAATGATCCACTCCAGAATATATGGAAAATGTACTGGGATGAAGATATTTACCCTTGGAAAAATCCAGCAGATGATCCATGGTTACTCTCCCAACTCCGTTATCCAGAAACATTGTGGGAAAAACAATTGAGTGTTGATTATTTTTATCATGTACAAGATCCCCGTATTTGGAATTCTCAAAGTGATTTCTTCAAATTACCAGAAGGTGCAGATGTATTTTACATTGAAACCGATTTAGGAGAAGGTTTAGAATTTGTTGGTGTTCAATTAGTTGAATATAATCGAGAAGAATCTTTGAAACTTACAGGATTATATGTAATTAGACATGGAGAACATTTTGGGGAAACTCTCTTTTTCAGGGCTCAAGATTTAGATAACCTTATTGGACCTAATACTGCAAAAGATGAATTGAGAACCCAAGCAACCCAAGAGATCTCTTTGATTGCAAACGAGAGATTCGGAAATACCCTATTATATCCTTTAGCTGGTTCATTATACTATTATATTCCTATATATTCTCAAACGGGGGATTATGAATCATTTGTTGGCACGGGCTTGGTGAATGCTTTCTCTAAGCAAACATATTATGGTGATACTTTGACTGAGGCATATAACAAGCTTGCTTTAGATCTTTATCTAAATGATACCGAAGTTCCCGATACTTTAGAAGATCTAGATTTGAAGGTTGATGCGGATTCACAAATAGAGTATTCTACCATAAATTGGGCAGAGTTTGATGTGATGGTTAAATATATCAATACTAATGATTCATTACCACAAAGAAATGTAACTCTGAATTTAACTCTCCGGTCAGATGTTCCAATGGATGTAAAGATATTTAACCAAAATCTCTCTGGAGTCGAATATAATTTCAGCGAAAATCTTCAAGCTACGAACTACACCATTGCAACTTGGCAAGGTCCAGATGGATTATATCCTGGTCAAGGTCATAGTTTAGTTGTAAAAGTAAACCCTACGAATCCCTTAGTTAGCGGAATAATAATTTATTACAATTTTGAGCTATATGATATCGATACAGGTGAACGTATTACAACTGGCTGGAACACTTTCACTTTTATTAACAGTAATACTTAATAGAAAATATTAAGTTAATTTTTTTTATTCAATATTATATGCTATCATTTTATCGGGGAAAAGTTAATGAAAATTTCAAGAGACTCACGCTATAAATATGAACTTGATGAATCTTTGTTTTCTGAGAAAGGTGATGTTATTTTTAAGGGAGATATTCATTTAGTGCGTGTATTTACTCAAAAAATCAACGAACGCAGAGATTTATTGAATTATCCTGAATTGGCTGCTAAGGCCTCTGAAATATATGGTATTTCCTTATTAACCGAGATTAATGAATACATATATCAGCTATATCTAGAAGAAATAGATTATCCCACCATTAATAAAGAATTATATGAATATTTAAAGAGTGAGATAGGTAAAGAAGAATTAATCGAAAATACCAAATTACTAATAAAAGAATTTCCTCCCTTGCCTGTGTTCAAGAACGAAATGACTCCAGAAGAGTTTTTGGAACAACTAGATTCCGAAACTGGAATTAAAAATCAAGAAAAATATGTAAATGAATTTGTTAGTTTGTGGTTGAGCAACATTAATCCTGCTTTTTCCCCGTATTTAGAGTTTTTTGATGATGAAGCCTTAGAAAAACATGCAAAATACTTAAATATCGTGAAAAAAATTAAAGAATTTTATGAACAAAAGCCTTTCTTCAAATATACGGGGAAAAATATTATTGAAACCCTTCGAGATCCTATTAAGCACTTTCCCCATTCTTTAAAAGACCAACTCATTTATATCCAAGAACATTGGTCCAGTTTTTTGGGTCAATGGGCATATTTGTTGCTTACCAGCTTAGATCTTATCAAAGAAGAAGAAAAAATGCGATTTCTCGGACCTGGAAAGGCCCAACTCCCGGATTTTTATGGATTAGATCAAGAAAATTACTCTCAAGATACGGATTGGATGCCTAAGGTGATAATGGTCGCCAAAAATTCGTATGTATGGTTGGATCAATTGAGTAAGAAATATTCCCGTTCTATTACCCGATTAGACCAAATCCCTGATGAAGAATTAGATCAACTGGCCCGATGGGGTTTTACTGCATTATGGTTGATTGGAATATGGGAACGTAGTCCTGCTTCCAAAACTATTAAGCAATGGTGTGGAAACCTAGATGCTGTAGCTTCTGCCTACTCTCTTTTTGACTATATTGTTGCTCAAGATTTAGGAGGAGAAAAAGCCTATAATAATCTAAAAGATAGAGCCGCGAAACGGGGGATAAGAATTGCAAGTGATATGGTACCAAACCACACGGGAATTGATTCTAAATGGATTCGAGAACATCCAGATTGGTATGTTTCATTAGATTATTCTCCATTTCCTTCTTATCAATATTCAGGTCAAAATCTGTGCGGTGATCCAAATATCGGAATTTACTTGGAAGATAAGTACTTTACTCACCAAGATGCAGCGGTAACCTTCAAATATGTGGATTTTCGCACAGGTCGAACTCGCTATATATATCATGGTAATGACGGTACCAGCATGCCTTGGAATGATACTGCTCAATTAAATTACCTTCTTCCCGAAGTTCGTGAAGCAGTAATTCAGAATATCTTGCATGTTGCCCGTCTATCTCCAATTATTCGTTTTGATGCAGCAATGACTTTAACACGTCTTCATTTTCAGCGTTTATGGTTTCCTGAACCAGGAACTGGTGGAGATATCCCTTCTCGAGCGGGTTTGGGAATGACAAAAGAGGAGTTTGTCAAACGCATGCCAGAAGAATTTTGGCGTGAAGTGGTTGATCGAGTAAAGAAAGAAGTACCGGATACTCTGTTATTAGCGGAAGCTTTTTGGTTGTTAGAAGGATTTTTTGTTAGAACATTGGGTATGCATCGAGTGTATAATAGTATCTTCATGAATGCTCTTCGGGATGAAGATAATGCTCTTTACCGTGCTTCTATAAAAAAAACATTGGAATTTGATCGTCGTATTTTAAAACGATTCGTAAATTTCATGAATAATCCCGATGAAGAGACAGCAATCAATCAATTTGGCGATGGTGATAAATATTTCGGAATTTGTATGATGCTGGTTACCATGCCTGGTTTACCCATGTTTGGACACGGTCAAATTGAGGGATATCGGGAGAAATATGGAATGGAATTTCGCCATGCTTATTGGGATGAACAAATAAATTTGGGATTACTTCAACATCATGAACGTACTATTTTTCCCATCATGAAAAAGCGTTATCTTTTCGCAGATTCTCAAAACTTTTTCTTATATGATTTTTGGTCTGGTGAAAATGTTAATGAAGATGTTTTTGTTTATTCCAATAAGGTTGGAGAAGAACGGACATTAGTTATCTACAACAATCGTTTTAACAAGACTCAAGGATATATTAAGACTTCCGTTGGCTTTAACGAAGTAGGTTCTATTATTCAAAAGAATTTGGGTGAAGCTTTGAATTTACCTGCAGAAAATTATTCCATCGTTAAAGATTACATGTCTGGATTGGAATTTCTCTTATCTAATAAAGATATTCATGAGCATGGCTATTATTCTGAACTGCATGGATATCAAAGTATTTGCTTTATGGATTGGAGAATTCAACCAGATAATGAATATTTTCATTATGCTCAATTGCATCAATTTTTGGCCGGTAAAGGGGTTCCATCAATTCAAGATTCGCTCCAAGAATTAATCTATAAACCTATTATCCAGCCGTATAGAGATATTCATAATAAACATTTAATCACACAATTATTTCAGTTATATCAGACTAAAGAAGAATTTAACTTTCCCAAAGCGATAAAATCTGAACTAAACGTTAAAATACACTCTCTCCTTAATGAAATTTGTCGTTTTCTTCAAGTTAGTGATGAAATTCAAAGTCAAACTGTCTCTCTTGCCCAAGAAATTGTGAAAGAAGTTATAACTATCTGTAAAGTGAACTACATTTTCCAAACTTTTTCAACTTCAAATGCTAATTCAACCGCTATTTCACAATTAATTGAACAATTTCCGGCTGATGCATCCGAGTGGAGTGTGCTTTTTGCATGGATAATACTTCATCGCATAGGAGAAGTTCAATCTCATTCTGATAGTGCGATATATAGTAGAAGTTGGGTTGAAAAATGGCGGCTGGTAAATGTAGTCGAATGGGTGATTGGTGAATTGGACGGAGATTTGAATAATGCATCTGAAATAATATATTTGCTGAAATTACTCATTTCTCATCAAACTTGGTTTCAAAAATTTGTATCTAACGGAAAAAATTCGTCCTATCTTATCATAAATCATCTTTTTCAAGATCCCGAAGTGCAAAATTTCCTTCAATTCAACCGTTATCAAGAAATTCTCTGGTTTAATGCCGATCGCTTCAAAATATTAAGTCGATGGTTCATTTTAATCGCCATTCCTGCCACAATTTCCAATAATTCTGTAGATCAATTATTAAAAATTTGGCAGATGGTTCAAAATTGGCAAAAAGCTGCTGAAAATACGAAATATCAAGTTATCTCATTTATAGAACTCCTTAAATGATTTTCGTAGAAATTGAATAAGGTTTTTTTATCCACCATGCACTTGTAAAAATACAATTAAAAAGTGATCTCAATGAGTGAAATTCATGATTTGCATGATATTATCAATCGAGGCAGAATTCAAGCTATAGGCAATGAAATCTTAACGCCTGAGCTTGCAGCTAAAATAGGGGCAACCTTTGGAACTTATATGGGCTCTAAGGGGATTGCAGTTATAGCAAGGGAATACTCTAATAATAACCGTATGCTTAAACGAGCGTTTATCGGGGGTTTAATGAGTGCAGGAGTGGATATCTTAAATCTTCATTCGGCACCTGTCCCAGTCCTCCAATTTTCAATTCGACGTTTTGGTGCATCTGCAGGAGTCTATTTTTCCTCAGTTTCGACGGGAAAAATGCAGAATCAAATCCGATTTTATGACGCATCGGGTATCGAATTTAATATCACTAAACTAGAAAGTATGAATGAGTATTTTAAAAAATCTAATATTAATCGAGTGAAACCTCTGAATGTAGGCGCTATCACCGATATTCCGCATACTCACGATATTTATCGAAAGGCCATACCACAAATGTTTGAAATAAAACTGTTTAAACAAAGAGATATGCATGTGGTGTGTGATTGTTCATATGGTCCTGGTTCAATTGTTCTCCCTGGTATTTTAACCAGCATGAAGGTAGATGTTATTGCAATTAATGCTTACGAGAATGATCAGAAATCCGTTGAAATGTACCCAAATCTACAATCAATAAAGAATGTAGTTAACATTGTAAAAGCGTCGCAAGTAGATTTAGGTGTTGTGCTAGATACTGATGGTTCGCGCGCATTATTCATTGATGAAATGGGTAGAATAATCACATTTGAAGAACTGATGATGTTCTTTATGAAATATGATCCCATTATTTCGAACGCGGTGGATCAGCCAATCATTACCACTGAAACGGCTTCAAAAATAATTGCTCAATTTGCTGCAGAAGGCGAAAGACATACTTTGTATAAAACTAGAAACTTTCCTGGCGAAATTTCGCGTGAAATTCGAGAAAGACGGGGAATTTTTGGTGGAGCAGATACTATGAAGTTTTATTTTCCAAATTACGGACCTTTTAGCGATGGAGTCTATACTACTTTGAAGATTTTAGAGATTTTGGCCCGTGAAAATATTCCTTTGTCGGCTTTGGTGCGATCATTTCCCCGAACAATACATTCTTATAAATCTGTAGGGACAACCTTTGAAAAATTAACCAGTTTTAAAGAATCACTGCGAAAACTAATTCAAACTCATCGGGAAAATTCTTCTCGTCTTGAATCAAAAAATCTCCCAGCTGAAAATCTTAAAGTTGCAGATTTAGAAATAGATTATCAAGACATTATGGTGGGCATGAAATTAATTATCAGAGATCTCGGTTGGGTCGCTCTGTGCACTTCAATGCATACTAATGCGGTAGAACTAGAATCAGAAGGATTGAATGCTAAAAAATCAGAAGAATTAATACAAATCGCAGAAGAATTTATTCAACCAATTATTTAATGGAGGTATATTTAGACTTGTCAGATAATCTATCCAATAATTCAACCTCTTGGAGTGCTGTTATCCTCGCAGGTGGATTGGGCTCCAGATTGAATCCTCTTACTGCCAAAATTTGCAAGCCGATGGTTCCAGTAGGAAATAAACCTATGGTTGATTATGCGATAGATCATCTGCGCTATGCCGGCATAAGGAAGATTATCATAGTTGTTAAGCATATGGGGGATAAACTCCGAAGGTTAATCCAAAATACTTGGACCCCTCAGATTCAAGAAAAATTAGGTATACAAGTGCTGGTACCGAATGTGGATTCAAAAGGAACGGCAGATGCGGTTCGACGAGTCTCTCATATGATTGATACGGAATATTTCGTGGTAAGCATGGCCGATATCGTAACCAACCTTCCTATGCGGGAATTTATGAATTTTCATGAACTAAAGAATGCTCAAGCCACCGTCAGTATGAAAAGAATTGAAGAAATGGCCACCAAATACGGAAATACCCTATTGGATAAAGAAGGTCGAATTATTAGGTTTCTAGAGAAGCCCAGCAGCGAAGAAATTTATCTCTCTGCTTTAACAGGAGGTTCAACTGAAGCATTACCAATCATTAACACCGGTATTTACTGTTTTAAACATGAAATTCTCGATTTACTGAATTCCACCGATTTCATGGATTTTGGAAAGGAAGTTTTTCCATATTTACTCGAACACCAATATTCACTGTACGGGTTTGTCCAAGATTATTATTGGTTGGATGTGGGAAACCCAACCACATATCTGTGGAGTAATTGGGACGTGCTTCGTTTATATGGATATCCAATCTCTCCTGCAGGAGTTCGGCAGGGCTTGCAACATATCTGGTATGCTGGTAATATTCCACCTCCCGTTTCTCATGATAATTTTGTCTGCTTCGGTTCTGATAATCATTTTGGGGAAAATTCTCATATCCATGAACTCTGTATCATTGGCTCTCACTGCAAATTTGGAAAAAAAGTAGAAATCTCTCGCAGTGTTATTTGGGATAATTGTACCGTAGGCGATAATGTCAAAATCGAACAATCGGTTATTGCTGATGGCTGCGTAATTGGCAATAATTGTATAATTCGAAGTAATTCCATTATAGGCCCGAACTGTTCGATTTCTGATGGTGTTATTCTCGATGCAAAAACCCTAAAGGAAGATTCACATATATAAAAATATTTAATGAATAATTGATGATTTAATAAAATACGCTGGAATAATTTTTACCAGACACCTTGCTTTTATCTTGGTTGCCTTGGCATTAATATTCTAACTCCCACTGATAAAAACCGTGAAAATTACCAATGAAAAACATCCGTGAATACGTTTTTAAAGTTACCGTTCTTGGAGACGGAGGTGTTGGAAAAACCTCAATGGTACTCCAATTTACTGAAAATAAATTTAAAGCCAATTATATCATGACTATCGGTAGTAACTTTGCCATCAAATTGATCAAATACGACGATGAAACTATATGTCGATTACAGATATGGGATCTTGCTGGTCAATCTAGTTTTGCTTTTGTTCGTCCAGGATTTTATCAAGGTAGTTTTGCCAATATTTATGTATATGATATCACCGACCGTAAGAGTTTCAATGCGATTGAAGATTGGGTGAATGAAGCGGAGCAATACGTTCCGAATGTGCCTCGAGTGTTGGTGGGAAATAAATTGGATTTAACCGAAGAGCGTGTTGTGAGTCGTTCTGAAGGATCCACCTTAGCGGAGAAGTTAGGTGCAAGATTCTATGAGACTTCTGCGAAAACTGGGGAGAATTTGGAGCAAATATTCAAGGATTTGAACGATAAGTTAGTTGAGATTCACGTCAAGAAGGTGAGTTTTGGTGTTTCTCATTAATAGATTCACGTCAAGAAGGTGAGTTTTGGTGATTACTTTTTCTTTGCTATCTTCATCTTTTAAAAAGTACTATATATTTTTTAACTCAAAGCTTTTTATTTAGGTTATCTATTACATATGATTATTTACTATAATTACTGAAATTCAAAATAATCGAGATGTGAATGCCAGTAAATGGCATCTATAACATTTTCATGTTAAAATATCTTATAGATATTTATAATTCAAATCAAATCACCTTGCAACAGTATGTGATATCTATTATGTCAATGCAAAAAACACCAAAATTCTGCTGGGGATGCGGCAAACCACTTAAACCAGGACAGAAATTCTGCACTTTTTGTGGGAAAAAGGTAAAAATTGAAGGATCTCCTTTGAATACCGCTTTGCCGAATAATGCCCCTCGTGTTGCCCCTCATGTAGCATCAAAATATAATCAACGGTCATCGAGTATCTCAAAACAACCCAGCAATTTGTATGGAAGATCTACTCAAAAAGATGTCTTGCCCCAAAATCGTATATCCGCTTCTACACCCGTTTCTGGTTCTACACCTATTTCTGGTACTGCAGCTATTTCAGTTTCTTCACCAACTTCTGCTTCCAATTCCATTGCTAGTTCTGATTCTAACTCTTACATTCGCACAAAGGTGGATTCTATTGAGAATATTCTGACCCAAGGGGAAGTTAAGTCAAATTTTGAAAGATTGGACTATAAACTCAATTCATTGAATATGGAAAACAAGTTAGTCGACATTGAGCACGCAATTAATGATTTGAAGATTAAAACTAACCAAGTTCAAGAGTTGGTTCAAACCCAACAGATAGAAAATTCTTCCAAATCCCAATCTCAGTCTGTTGCCATGACGGAAGATCTCAAGGAGAAGCTTGACTCTGTAGCTTCAAAAGAAGATTTACGGGAAGTTTATGATCGAATTGATGCCTTAGATATTTCCACGTTCAGCACTATTGATGCCCGACTCAGTCAAATTGAAAATAAGGTAAGTTCGCCTTTATTAGATTCCGAACAAACCATAAATTTAGCAAAAAATACTGTAACGCGTCTAAATTCTATCGAAGAGAAGTTAGATACAAATAATTTAGAAATTCGAACTCGACTCCATCGTTTAGATGAAAAAATCCAAGAGTTTGATTCCCGAATTGAGCGATTTACAAACAATTTGGAATTGTTAGTTCCCTCCTTGGTCAAATTAACGGAAAAAATAAACCAGCTGCAGGAAAAAGTAACTCTTATTTCCAAGAAAACTTCTTCTATTGAACGTCGTCAAAAGGCATTGGATTTACCTCCATTTCCTCAGAATCAATCCCAGAAAGTGCTTTCACCGGATGTTTCTTCCTTGGATGATTCTTCATCGATTACCGAAAATGGCCTTTCAGATTCATATGATTTAAAAAAAAAGCAATCCGAGCCTAAAAAAGACCGTGTTTTGGAGGAGTCAGAAAAAGAATCATCCGTCCAAAATTCTGCGCAACCTCTCACTGAATAGGAATTTTCCTTTGTTCATCGATTTTTTATTTCGGAATGTTGAACTGAAAGAAATTTCTGCTTTGAATCAAAAAAATTTTAATCAATGCTACTTTCACACACTTATAATTAATGAACTCTAGGTAGCGAAACAAATGCCAGTAACAGACCCTTACCTAAGAAAAGTCGCCGACCATTATCATTTATATGTATATATATGCCGGAAATGCGGAGCTCGAAACCCATTTCGTGCGAAGAAATGCCGGAAATGCCATAGTCATGATTTACGGCCTAAGCGGCGAGAACGTTAAACGTAAATAGAAGTTGAAATTAAAGAGGTTAACATTATGCCTGAAGAAATAACTGATGTAGAAAAATTCTTAGAAATTGCCAAAACAAGAGCATCTGAATGCCGAATTAAAAAATCGGGCGAACACGTTAAAATTAAACTCCGGACACCTTCAAAACTCTATACTTTAAAAACGGATTCCGCCCATGCTGAAGAGATTTTAAAACAAATTGAAATCGAACACATTGAGATGTAAATAGAAGAGAATTAAGAACCTAACCTAAGAAAATAACCGAATAAATTAAGTTAACACACCATAACTTTCACTTAACTCTTGACAGTATGTCCTATGTTTTTTTTTTCGTATTTTAAATTTAATAACCAATAGGTAGAAAGTGCATGTGATGACCGAATCTTCCCTTTTCAAACAAGCCATTATTTTGCGCACAGACTTAAAAATGTCCACCGGAAAAAAAGTAGCCCAAGGTTGTCATGCCGCAGTGGTGGCGGTAGAATTAGCCCAAAAATACCACACCAGATATTATGAGCGATGGAAGCAAGAAGGGCAGAAGAAGATAGTATTAAAGGTTGGAAGTGAAGAAGAGCTGTTGGAATTATATAATGAGGCAAAGCGAGTGGGGTTGCCTTGTAGTTTGATTCAAGATGCAGGTTTGACTCAAATTCCTGCCGGATCGAAAACCGCGGTTGCAATTGGGCCCGCGCTTTCAAAAGAAGTGGATAAATTGACCAACCGCTTGAAATTGCTTTAGTGGCATTATTTGTTAGAGTGGCATTATATATTTTACTGGCGTAACTCTTATATTTTACAAGATGTGATATTACACAGTGAAAAAATAATGCCCATGATATCACTTCAAGTCAGTTCCGAATTGCAGAAAAATCTGGATCACGTGCAAGAGAAATTGGGTTATTCTTCCCGAAGCGAATTGTTACGCGAAATGATTTTAGAGTATATTCGAGATCATACCAAAGATTTACCAGCCATCAGCCATCAACTTGCCGTTATAACCGTTCATTATGAAGCTCGGGAGGATATTGCCACGAAATTTTCCGAAATTACCTTACAGTATGATGAACTCATCAAATCCATTACACAATATAATTTAAAAACTCGTATAATTAAAATTATGCTGTTAGCTGGAAATTCTCGGGATATTAACGAGTTTTATCGGGAAATCAGCGGCGATCGTTTGTTTAAATCTACAATAACCTTTTTAGTCATCCCAGAAAAGAAAGAATAACAAGGATTTCATTTTTCGGGAGGCACTGTAGGAAGAAATCGAGATATTTTTTGCTGAAATTCTTCGAAGGAGTAAGGTTTTAACAATATATCATCAAATCCAAAATCATGGTAATTGGCCAAAACCGAATTATTACTATAACCACTTGATGCAATAATCTTTGCCTCGAGAAATTGCGATTTTAACTGTCTGGCTGTTTCTTTTCCTCCCATACCTCCCGGAATAATAAGATCTAAAATTACCAAATCAAACGGATCTTGGAGTGTAAACGCTGAAACGTATTTTACCATTAATTCTGTTCCATCGAATGCACCTTCATATTGAATTCCAAGTTGATCACACATCCGCTGTAAAAGCATATGTATCGATTTCTCATCATCTAATACGAGAATTTTTCCTGAAAATTTCCATTTTTGCTGTGAACTTTCTTTCTGTTCTAAATCTTTACCCCCTTTTGCAACAGGTAGGTAAATATAAAATGTTGTACCAATGTATGGTTCTGAGGTAAATGTAATATAACCTCCATGATGTTTTATGATAGAATATGTCGTTGCCAACCCTAGTCCATTACCTTTGGATTTTGTAGTGAAATAGGGATCAAAAATTCTGTTTTGCAGTGATTTTGGAATTCCCCGCCCGTTATCTTGAATTGAAATAAGAACATATTTACCATTTGGTAGCGGAATTTTCGAGTGCTCGTCAATGGTTATATTTACTGCTGAAATTTTGATTAATGCTTGCTCTGAATGTTCCATTGCTTGATCTGCGTTTAAGATGATGTTATTTAATACTTGATTGATTTGTCCTGCATCTACATCAATTTTAGGTAAGTTTTCTTCGAAGTAATAGACACATTTTGATTTAGTGCCACGTAAAATGAAGTTGGCTGATTCTTTTATCAGATCTTGAATTGATTCAGGCTTTTTTACTGGATTTCCTCCTTTTGAAAAAATAAGAAGTTGGTTTGTTAGCTGTTTTGCTCTGATTACGCTGTCATGCAAACTTTCAAGAATTTCGTGATATTCTTCTTCATCATTTGAAGTGAAATTAAGTAATTCCAAATTTCCTAAAATACTGGTTAAAATATTGTTATAATCATGGGCAATCCCTCCAGCCAGCACTCCAATGGATTCAATTTTTTGATTACGGAGGAATTCATTATCTAATTGATCTTGTTTATGCCTTATCGCTCTTTTGGCGTATTTCATTTGGGTTATATCACGGAGAATTACAAGTAAACACTTCTTTTCTTCAAATACAATATCTTTTACATTTATTTCGAGCCAAATTTTCTGCCCATTTGGAAGTATAAATGTTTTTTCTGTGGTAAATGGTGTCTTGTTGGTTTGTAGTAACTTCTCGATCTCTTCTAATTGAAATCCAACTGTTTTTGATTCAAAGAATTGATTGGCATAGATAATATGATTTGATTTAATAATTAGAATACCAAGATCGATCTGGTTTAAAATATTTCTAAACCCTTTTTCTCTCTTTGTAGATTGATTCATTAAATCCAATTTCAAACACCTCTAATTCTCACTGAATTCTTAAATACAATTAATTCCATCTGAATTGAAATAAATTCATTAATTTAAAAGAATCTTTATGGTATATTATTTCTTATTTTTGGAATTTTTACATCAATTTTTACATCAATCTTAATGAAAAGTCAGATTTCACATGAGGGTGAAAAATAATGCTGGAAGTGCTGATTATATCCACTCCTGAGCGGGCATAATCAATCAGTGTTTCATGTGTAATATTTCCCGAAGCTTCGACCAATACATGACTTGGAATGTTGATTTCACTTAAAGTCTTTTGAATTGCAGCTGGGCTCATATTATCCATCATCACAATATCGGCTCCAAATTCAACAGCTGTCTTAAAATCGGTTGGGTTTTCAATTTCAACTTCAATTTTTTTACTAAAACTCGTTAGTTCTCTGGTAACTTTGAGTAACTCGGCAATATTTCCATTGTAACGTTTAAGATGTGTATCTTTTAGAAGCACCATATCCGAGAGATTCCAACGATGTGGATCACCTCCACCAAGGAACACCGCTTTCTTTTCGAAATATGCGAATCCAGGTGTGGTTTTACGTGTGGCTGCAAGTATTGTTTTTAGATCTTGATCACGCAAAAGACTGACTAATTCGTGAGTGCTTGATGCAATTGATGACAATTTCATGAGAAAATCCAAGGCGGTTCGTTCAACCATTAAAATGGACCTTAGATTTCCAGATAATTCCATAACTAAATCCCCTTTTTCAAAATTTTCTCCATCATGGATAAATTTTTTTACAATAATTCCGTTATCTTCAAAGAGTAATGCAGCTTCTTCCAATCCTGCTAAAATACCGTTTGATTTGGCAAAAATCTTCGCTTGTCCATTTTCAGTGGCGGGGATGATACTGGTGGTAATATCTCCAAAACCCACATCTTCTTCCAAATAACTCCTCAATTTATTCAAAAGAATGGATTTAGGCAGGGGGAATGGTTGAGATGGAGAATCTTTAGGATCCATAGCGATCACAATTCTATATTGAGATATATCATTTAATTATTTATTTATTATTCTCTATTTCTTTTTTCTATTTTTAGGCGATTTCTGTAAATATTGCGAAGGTTGAGATTGCTTGGATTGCAGGGAATGCTGAGAAATTCGAGAATACAACAAATTTTTCTGAATTTTCTTCTCTTTGTAAGTATAGGGCACGTAAACAGGCTCCTTAGTAAAAGGATTTAATCCGGTATAATACATACACGTAGAAACCGACATTGGGGTTGGGGTAAAAATTTGAATAGATTCGGTGCTTTTTTCTCCCAATTGTCGAATTTTCTTGTGCAAGAATTCTACATCTTTTAATGTACTTCCTGGATGGGCCGTAATGAAATAATACTTCAAACTCTGTTTAGGATCGGGATTTAATTGCTTGAATTTTTGTAAAAATTCTTCAAAACGGGAATTATCTTTGTTCATTAGGGCGCAGATATTGGGTGAGAAATGTTCCGGAGCTATCTTCAACTGACCGGAAATATGATGGGTAAATAACTCACGCATGTATTCATCGTGATCTATTATCATATCAAAACGAACTCCACTGCGGACAAAAACTTTCTTAATTCCGGGTATTTCCCGCGATTTTTGCAATAATTCTAAAGCTTTTTTATGTGATCTATCCAAAATGGGACATTTCATACAATGTTGCATGCATGACTCCCGATTGGAGCAATCCATTCCATACATATTGGCAGAAGGTCCCCCGAGGTCGCTGATGTATCCTCTAAAACCATCCAAGTGCGTCATTTTTTCAATTTCTTCCAGAATATTTTTTTGACTTCGCGAAACTATCTTTGTCCCTTGATGCAAGGCAATGGCACAAAAGCTGCACTCCCCAATGCAACCTCGATGGGTGATTATCGAAAATTGAGCCATCTGGAATTCGGAGAAATTTTTGGGAATATGATAAGAATACGGCAAAGAAAAGATTGCATCCAATTCATCTGAAGTATAATTATGCATACGGTACTGTAAAACCATGAAATTGCCGGTTTTTTGAAGAAGATTCTTTGAATTAGAAAATTGAAGCTGCATATCGCAGAATCGTTCCTTGTTGGTTGCGATTTCTTCAAATGAAGGAAGGCTCTCGAAATTATCTATATCCACAAGACATTTTTTTTGCGGAAAAGAAATTACCGTTCCTTCAATTCCCCACAAAGGTTGCTTATGTACTAATCGGCGCGCAATTTCCACCACTTGATATTCTCCAGGGCCATATACTAAAATATCTGCTTTAGCGTCCAAAATTATGGGTTTTCTGAGAGAATTGCTCCAATAATCATAATGGGTAAATCTTCTAAGGGACGCTTCTACTCCTCCTAACACTATGTGAATCGATGAAACTTTAGAAGAATTTTGTTTTATTGCTTGTCTTATTTTTTGGGCGTAGACAATTGTGGCTCGATCAGGTATATTGGATTTAAAAGGATGATAAGGATCTTCAGCGCGCTTCTTTTTGAGGGGAGTGTAATTTTGGAGCATGCTGTCTATACTCCCGGAAGAAACGCCAAAAAATAACTTAGGCATGCCTAGTTTAGTAAAATCTGCAAGTGTATGCCAGTTCGGCTTTTCAATTATTCCCACTGAGAATCCTGCGGCTTCTAGCACCCGTGAAATAATTCCGATGCCAGAATGTGGATGATCTGCCCATTTTTCTCCCGAAACTAAAATCACGTCAAAAAATGGTGTTGTCGAAGAAACTTCTTTAGGTAGTGAAGTAGAAATCATGAGAAAAACCAATGGGGTATGAGGAGAAAAAACGTCCTCTAATTTTGAAGTTAATGATTATAATTGAAAGCATCCAATCCAAAAATGAAATTCAATTTATTCTCCAATTTTCTTGGGAACTATCGGGCCTCGGGGATATTCTTCTTCAAATATAATGGCCGTGAATCGTTCTACTTTGGTTTTCCCAACATCTTTCCATGCATTAGGTGGGAGGCCAGCTTTCATGCATGTGTGTTCCAGAAATGTGGTCACATCCCAATTTCTATCGAATTCCACTGGAACTTGAGGTAGAAGAAGACCGCGGTTCCAAGCTCGAGTAATAATTAAACCATCTCTTCCGATTTTAATGTGCTTTAAATAATCTTCTGGAATGTCCACCTTGATTTCTTCCGGAACGGTTAAAATAGAGACTTCTACTACAATATTATCCATTTCCGATGCTTTTACCGAGGGAAATCTCGGATCATCAAAGGCTGCTGACAATGAGACTTTAGAAATCGTTTCCCACAACGGATAAACCGGCAATATATACCCTATGCAACCACGTAGGGGATTCCCCGTTTTCGGATAACGGTTCAAGGTTACAAAAGCTCCTGCATTCTCTTTGTATTTTTCTTTAATTTCCGCGGGAACTGGAAGGGGTTTATTTGTTTTAAGATAGGTTTCGATATTTTTTCGGGCAAAGGCGATCAAAGCCTTTCCGTCAGATAGAGTAATTTCCATTTCTCTCAGATATTATTCATCCTTATTCATTAAAAAATTTCCGTGAGGTAAACATAAATCCTTACTCTTATCATAAACTAAATGCCCCCCTAGAATCACATATTCTATCTCAGCAGAAACTTGGAAAGAATCCCACGGAGTCCATTTTTGCTTACTTTTCATCTGCGCTTGTGAAATTTTGTAGGGGTCTGTCTTTCTTACAACTATTAAATCCGCATCCATCTGTGGTGCTATGATACCCTTTCGATTCAGTTTTAATAATTGCGCTGGGCGGGTAGAATACATGTTGACGAGTTGTTCTAACGAAATTTGATTTTCAAACACCTGGGAAAGCAAAATTTGACCCGCAAAATCAATCGATGGAAAACCTGAAGGTGCTGTGGAGAAATCTTGTTGTTTTTCTGCGAGAGTATGAGGGGCATGATCTGTACCGATGGTATCGATTTGATTTTCTTGCCATTTTTTCTTTAAATTTTCTTGAATTTCTGCAGATCGCAGCGGAACGAGCACTTTTGCTTTATTTTCCGAAGAAAATAGCATGTCATAATTTAGAAATAAATGATGGGGGGAAGCTTCGATAGAACAAGGGTATCCTTTTTGTTTCAACATTAAATGAATTATTTCAACAACGTTGGCACTGGAAACATGCACAAAATGAACATGCGGCGCTTGAGTAGGATCAGGAAAATACTTGTAGAGAAGGGAGATCAACATTTCCACCAAAGCTAATTCATTGGTGTAAACTGGATGAGCTACATGATGAGCGAACAGATGGGGATTTGGAACTTTTTCGGTTTTTGCTATTTGTAGCCCATGTTCATATATCTTATGTCTTAAATTTGCTTCCCGCGGCAACTCTGGATGGAATAAAATCAATAAATCATGTTCTTTGGCTGTTTCAAAGAGTTTTTTCCAAGCGGGATACTCATTTTGAAAATTTTTCAAAATCTCGGGGATTTTTTGGGAAAATTCTGTAGGATCAAGATCACTACGCCACCCATCTTTCCATTGCAACTCAAGTTCTTCTGAAAAATCACCGGGGTATATTTTAATTCCCTGTATTCCTAATTTTTTCATTTCAGGTATGTTTGAGAGCGAAAAACCGGCTTTAACCGATGCATAATAACCTATATTGCAATAAACGGGTTGGGATTTGATTTTCTGCCAATATTTTTTCAAAACTGTCGGCGTTGATAATGGTGGGATTGTATTCGGCATGGTAACTACGCTGGTTACTCCGCCGTGCAAAGCTCCTTTCGAGCCAGATTCTAAAGTTTCTTTTGAAGCTTGTTCCATATCGCGAAAATGCACATGCATGTCAATAAATCCAGGAATAATCAATGCTTGCTGAACATCTATAATTGTTTCAGAATTTCGTCTAATATATGCTCCTTCTCCTATTTGTTGAATAGAATTGCCTTCAATAACTAAGAATCCGGATATAATTTTATTTTGAGTGAAAATTTGACCGTTTGTTAAAATCAGTCGAGAAATTGGGGCTTCCATTATCGTTCCTCAATTTTATTACCATAAATACTTTTTCCGCTTCTTTTTCTGACCCTGTGCCATCATTTGTTGCAGTTGGTTAATATCCATACCTTTGGGAAGTCCACCAGATAAATCTCCTAGATTTTCCATTCCCGGAATATTCGGTGTTGCTCCTTTTTTACCGCGTACCTTTTTCCCAAACATATTTTTCATTACACGGTTCATTTGGCGCCATTGATCTAGAAGTTTTTTAACATCAGTATAACTCGTTCCACTTCCTTTTGAAATACGCGAGATTCGAGTTTTTTTAATAATTATGGGATCATCTTTTTCTTCTTGGGTCATTGATTGAAGCATTACCTTAATTTTTTCCATGTTGGCAGTGGCGGCAATTTTAAACTGATCTGGTAAATTTTGACCTCCTAACATTCCGATGATCTTTTTCACACCACCCATTTTCTGGATAGATTGAAGCTGCATATACATATCCGTAAGGGTAAACTTTCCTTTTTTGATGCGTTTAGCCATATCTTCTTGGTCTTCTTCATCAATACCCAATTCTTCGATTTTTTCCAGTAAACCTTCGATATCGGGGATACCCATTAAGTTTCCTACAAATTTGGTAGGATCAAATGGTTCCAAATCATCAACGCGCTCTCCAACTCCAATGAATTTGATGGGTGCTTTAGCTGCAGCTGCTGCTGAGAGGGCACCACCACCCTTGGCAGAACCATCTAGTTTTGTGATTATAATACTGCCTACATGAGTCGATTCCGCAAAAGCCTTGGCCTGTGAATAGGCTTGTTGGCCAAGGGTCCCATCAATTACCAGTAATGTTTCATTGGGCTTAATTACCGATTCTAATTTTACCATTTCGTTCATCAGATCGGTTTCTTGCTTATGGCGTCCTGCAGTATCAACAATGATTAAATCTCGTTTGTCTTTTCCTTTTGCCTGCAGGAAATGTTTCATCCCTTTTTTCGCAATTTTTATCGCATTTTTCTCTTTGGGCATCCCAAAATGTGGTACACCAATTGAATCCATAGTTTGTGTCATTTGATCATAAGCACCGGGTCGCCAAGTATCTGTACAAATCGCTCCAACCTTAAAACCTCTTTTTTTGTAGTAGTTTGCGAGTTTTCCCACTGTGGTAGTTTTTCCACTACCTTGGATACCTACGAGCATAATTACGGATTGTTTTCCCGTCTTAATTCTTTTCGGGGCTTCTTTCCCACCCAAAATTTCAATGAGTTGATCGTGCAGTAGTTTTATAATAAATTCCTTACGGTCGATTTGCGTGTTGATACGTTGGTCCATGGCCTGTTTTTTGATAGCATCGGTAACTTGCAAGCAGATTTCGACTTTTACATCGGCCATCAAGAGCGCCCGTTGCAGTTCTTGGAGAATAGCATTAATGGTATCCTTGTCAATTTCCGGCAGTCGGCGAATTTTCCGAATTAAACTATCCAACGATTTTCCCAATGAATCTAGAACCAATTGTATTCACACCTATAGAATATAGAATGATCAAAAATGCGATCGAAATCTTACTACACTAGAAGAAGGAAAGGTTGAAAATTTTTTGGATTTCAGAACGGGAAAAATTATAAGATGTGATTTTTTAGTTGTTAGTGATTTTGATGGAACGAATTTCTACATTTTTTTCTAAATTTTCGTCTGTTTTACGAAAAAAGCAGATTTTGATTCCAATCATAGTATCTTTGATTCTTGGAACATTGTATGGGGGTTCATATTGGATAATTCAATCGAGTATCGATTCACAGTTAGAAAGCAAAATGGAATTACCTATGCAAGGTGCCAATCCAATCATTTTGAAAAATATTTCTTTATTATCCATGTCTCCAGATTATTTGGATTTTAACTTTATATTTTCTTTAAATGAATCAAGTTCTGGTTCTCTACCTTCCGTCGAGGTAAAATTACATTACTTTCTTCTATTTTATGAAGCAGATCAAATTTCTTCTCTAACATTTCCCTATTCCCCTGGAGATGTGATTAATTTAAAATCTTCTAACTTCTCAATAAAGGTGCGTGTTGATATCAGTAATCAAACCAGAATTAACAATATTTTCAATAGGATGATTCAAAAAGAGAATGTTTCATTACATGTTAAAGGTAAATTTAAAGTGCTTGGAATCGGGGTGATTTATCCACTGTTTTCAATTGATCAAAATATTATTCTACCTCCTCTAGAAGAAGGGGATGAATTATTGGATTTTAAATTTCGAAATATCCAAATTGTGGAAAAAGAAATGAAACTAAATATAGATTATCGACTTAAAGTCAAGAACCCTCTGAATTTCTCATTTAGTCTTTTGGGTGTTCAAGGAAATCTCTATTTTGATGATCCCGATGGAGTAGGTATTTTAAATCCTAGAAATAATATATTTCTTATGTCTTTTGATTATAATTGGACCGATAATCCTTTTGTTTTGCACTCAAATGCTGCAAATAGCAAAGATTTAATGCTTAACATAGATATTCCTGATTTATTTACTACATCTCGGCTTGTAGATGAAATAACAAATGATCAATTAAAGTTTAATATTAAAGGTGGAGTTTTAATAATTCAATTGCAAGATGCTGTAGTTGAATGGGAATTTAACTTGGAAAAAATACCAATTTCTACTACTTAGGTTGCTATTTTTTGTTAGAAATTTGGGTGATTATCTGTGGTAAAATCGAAATTAGGTGAGATACATCAGGTAATATGAAATCTGCTTGCTCTTTTTCCAGTTCTTCTCGACTGGAAAATCCTGAAAGTACTCCAATTGTAGTACAACCTACCGCCTTTCCCGCTTGAATGTCGTTTTTCATATCACCAATCATTACGATGTTTTTTAAGGGGATATTCCATTTTTTAGCCAAATGGATTATACCAGCAGGGTTTGGTTTCATTTTTTTTACCATATCTCGTCCCAATATATTATTTTCGAATGGATCCAATAGATTTTCACGATTTTGAAATCGATCTTTGATTTCTAGCATACTGGATGTAGTTAATATGCCCACTTGACCCCTACGCTTTATTATTTCTTGGACTGCTTTGACCGCTCCAGGAAAAAGGGGACAATTGGTTATTTCTCTTTTATAGACTATATTGCATTTTTTAATAAATTTTAGGCGATGATACCATGGAACTCCAAAAAATTTTGCAATTTTCATGAATATTCGAAAGATAATGAAGTTAGTTCCATTTTCGCCCAAAATATTGAGAATTTTTCTTTCCAAATTGGGATCATGAGGATGATTAATATCATATCCCATTTCTTCCAGAGCTAAATATGGTAATTTTCGGGCTAATTCGATATCATCTAGCAATGTTCCATCGAGATCAAATATAAAGCCATAATCAGCCAGTGATTTTTCTTCTTCCATAAGATTCGTATAATAAAAAAAAATCGTTTCTTATAAATTGCACCTTTCCAAAATTTCTTATCTGGTGAAAAAGCACAAAATTCAAAAAAACTGAGATGTTATTAGAAGATATATAAAAATGTGCTAATTCACATTTTTCAAAAAACCGACGTGATATTATGGCAAGAAAGTCAGCAAATAATTTGAAGAAAGGAAATTACTTTGTTAATCCTGATGATAATGAGCCTTATTTAGTTTTATCCAACGATCATTCTAAATCGGGGAAACACGGACATGCAAAATCCCGTATTGGATGTGTGGGATTATTTACCGGTAAGAAAAAATCCTTAACCATGACCGCAGATACCACATTAGATGTACCCGAAATCCAAAAACGCCAAGGGCAGCTCATTGATATAAATGAAATGGATAGAAACGTGCAAGTAATGGATTTGGAGTCCTATGAAACATTTGATATTGCTTTTCCTCTAGATGGAACTGATTCAGAAACTCAAAAATTACTTGATTTATTGAACGATCAAAGCATCTGGGGAGAAGTCACCATTGAATTTTGGACTGTCATGGGACGTTCATTCGTAACCCGTGTGGTTTTGCCGAAATAATCTCCTTTTTTAGATATTCTTTTTTTGCGGTGTCCGTTGTGAATGAAAATCCAGATATTAAATCACGTGAGAAAGGTGATGATCGAGCAATAGGTATTGCCTGTCGGTTAGATTCGCCTGAAGCGCTAAAGATTGTGCAATTTATAACTGATTTCCTTCTAAAACGAAATGAACGGATAGCATATGAAACTCGGATTTCGTCCAAATTTATTCGTCATTTTGCAAGAAGTCTGGGAGATATGACCACAGATAACACTAAATTTGTGATTTCTGTGGGAGGGGATGGAACTGTTTTACGTGTATGCCAAAATCTTCCTAAAAAAAAGATTCCTCCTATATTGGGGGTTAATTTAGGCTCTGTTGGATTTTTGGATGAATCCATGGGTAATCCTGAATCGTTAAAGTTGGATTTAGAGAAAGTTCTTTCGGGAAAATTTTGCATTGAGCATGCGGCACGATTGGTTACCAGAATTGGAAATCATATCTTACCGGTAGCTCTTAACGAAGTGTTAATAATTTCCTCAAAGCCTTCAAAAGTGCTTTATACGAATATTATGGTGGATGATCAAAATTTTACTTCCAGCTATTTAGATGGATTGATAATTTCAACTCACACAGGTTCAACCGCCTATGCTCTTTCTGCTGGAGGATGCCTACTTGATCCTCGCCTTAATGGATTTGAGATTGTTCCTCTTAATCCTTTTGCAGGTACTGGTGTATTTCGACCTTTAATTGTTCCCACTTCTGCGAAAATTCAAATCAAACTTCAACGTCCGCGTTTAAATGGGCTGGTAATTATAGATGGACAAAGTGAATATAAAGTAAGTCCGCAAGTTAAAATTACTATTAGTCGGGCACCTACCGATATAAAATTTATTCGATTCCATAGTCAGTTAGGTGGTTATTTTGATAAAGTTCGAGAAAAAATACTTTTTTCGCGTAAATTAGCGGATGATAGCTTAGAAGATTAGAAGATGGGCACAAATTTTTACATCTTGGATAATACTGCGTTTGCCGCTGGATTGAATTTAAATATTTTAGAAGAAGATTCAGCTACAATCTTCCTCACCACTCCAGAAATAATTGAAGAAGCGCAAAAGAACAAAAAATCTTCACAAATGCTTTCGATTGCGTTATTCCAAAATAAAATTCAATTATATTCATCAAGTAATTCTTCAATTTCCTATGTCAAAAAACAAGCACAGCAGAGCGGCGATATTGGTGCCCTTTCCGAACCAGATATTTCCATATTAAGTTTGGCATACGAATGGCAGAAGAACAATCCAGAGGCTGAAGTATTATTAATTTCAGATGACTATTCCGTGCAAAACACTGCAGAATTTTTAAAAATTTCCTTTAAACCGCTCCAGCAAGACGGAATTCGCCATAAAATATCTTGGGAAGTCTTCTGTCCCCATTGTTTTCGTCGTTTTTCTTCTCTTCAACTTGGAAAAACTTGTCCAATTTGCGGAGCTAAGTTGAAACGACGCCGTAAAAAAGAAAAGTAATTCCATTTGTTAACGGAATAGTAAAAGATTACTTTAAATATGCACGCAGTTATATTTTTTAAAACATTAAATTATTAACGATATAATTTAAGAGGTGATCCTTTTGGGGGTTGATTTAAATCCACTGGTAAAGGATGTTAAAAAATTAATTAAATTTGAAGATTTGGTAGGAAAAAGAATTGCAATAGATGCTTTTAACACTATTTATCAATTTTTGGCAATTATTCGAGGGAGAGATGGAACTCCACTGAAAGATTATCAAGGAAATGTTACCTCACATCTATCTGGGTTATTTTATCGCTCTCTAAATCTTATAGAACATGACATTCGACCAATCTTTGTATTTGATGGAAATCCAAATCCATTTAAACAAGCTGAAATTGAACGTAGAAGAGAAATTCGTTTGGAAGCCCGAAAAAAGTTTGAAGAAGCAAGAGATTTGGGTGAAACTGAAACTGCGGCAAAATATGCCCAAGCATCTTCTAAACTTACAAGTGAGATGATTCAAGAAAGTAAGGAATTATTAGTAACCCTCGGGATTCCTGTTGTGGATGCTGCGCAAGATGGAGAATCTCAAGCAGCATATTTAGTTTCTACAAATAAAGCTTGGGCAGTTGGATCACAAGATTATGACGCGTTTCTCTTCGGAGCAGAAAGGGTAATTCGTAATCTTTCCATGAGCCGGACTCGTAAAGTGCGTTCTACTACAATTACTGTGGATTTAGAATGGTTGAATTTGAAAAAAATTCTCGAACATACCCATCTATCTCGAGAGCAGCTTATTGACATTGGGATTTTGGTTGGAGTAGATTTCTTTCCTGGGATAAAGGGTGTTGGAGTAAAAACTGCCTATAAATTAGTTCAAGAACATCAATCTCTTGAGGCAATGTTAGAAAAAGATATTGAAATCCGACACAAAAAAATAACTGATTCACTAGATATCAATACTATGAAAGCCGTAAAGGAGATTTTTCTAAATCCAGTTGTGAATAATGATATTCCCCCTTTAAAATGGAAATCACCACAAGTGGAAAAAGTGAGAGAAATTCTGGTAGAAAAGCATAATTTCAACCCAGAACGAGTTGATTCTGGATTAAATCGGTTGAAAAAACGGGGAACAGCACGACAAAGATCGATTTCGGATTTTTTCACCACCAAAAAAGAATAATATTTGGCGATCAGAATTTTTTTACGAAGAGGTTCATTTAAAGGATTGAGAAAAAAGAAAATGAGTACTAACAACGATTCAGACGGAACGAGCATGGGAAATTCCGAAATCAAACTGAAAGTACAAGAAGCAAGGAAAAGAGACGTTGGGCGATCCATTATTAGGTTAGATGCAAAAACTATGAAACTCTTGAATGCAAATACTGGGGATATTATTCAAATCCGCGGGGATGAACGTATTACCGCCGCTATCGCCTGGCCTGCTTATCCACAAGATCAAGGGTTGGAAATTGTCCGTATCGATAGTCGAGTTAGAAATAATGCCAATGTTGGCATTGATGATTATATTTACATTTCAAAGGTTGAAGAAGTTCACGCAAAATCAGTCGTCCTTGCCCCTGTGTCTTTAAAAATTAAACCAAATACTCGATTTGAAAGCTTTGTTAAGCGAAAACTTTTAAATTTTCCCGTGGCAAAAGGAGATCTTATTTATATCAATATCGGAATGACAAAAGAAATAGTATTTCGGATTATATCCTTAAAACCAGCTGGAATCTGCTTAGTAAAGCAATCTACTTCTTTATCAATTAATGAAACTTCCATAGATGAAACCTCTACTGGCATTCCTTACATAACATATGAAGATATTGGTGGTTTAGATCGAGAAATTCAGCAAGTCCGTGAAATGGTGGAATTACCATTGAAACATCCTGAAATTTTCAATAGATTGGGAATTGATCCTCCTAAAGGTGTTCTTCTCCGTGGACCACCTGGATGTGGGAAGACCTTATTGGCTAAAGCAGTTGCAAATGAAAGTCAAGCCCATTTTATTTCCATTAACGGACCGGAAATTATGAGTAAATTTTATGGGGAATCTGAGAAAAAACTTAGATCTCTGTTTAAAGAAGCCGAGGAGAAATCACCTAGTATTATTTTTATTGATGAAATTGATGCTATTGCTCCCAAGCGCGAAAATGTGACCGGAGAAGTTGAACGTCGTGTAGTTGCTCAAATGTTAGCCTTAATGGATGGCTTAGAGACACGTGGTAGGGTTATTATAATTGGTGCAACTAATCGACCCAATGCTGTTGATCCTGCATTACGTAGGCCTGGGCGCTTTGATCGAGAATTAGAGATGAAAGTTCCAGGAGAAACAGGAAGATTGGAAATATTGCAGATTCATACTCGAAAAATGCCATTAGATGATAGTGTTAAATTGCAAGAAATCGCAAGAATTACTCATGGTTATGTTGGGGCAGATATTGCCAGTCTTGTTCGAGAAACTGGAATGGCTGCTTTAAGACGTTATCTTCCGGAGATAAACATCGATGTAGAAGAAATTGACCCAGAATTGTTGGAAATCATGTATGTGAAAAGTATTGATTTCGACCATGCGTTTAAGGAAATTATCCCGTCAGGTATTCGGGAAGTATTTGTGGAAATTCCCAGTGTTCACTGGAATGACGTAGGAGGATTGGAATATACTAAACAGCAATTAATTGAATCAGTAGAATGGCCTATAAAAAACCCGAAAGCATATGAAAGGATGGGTGTTGATCCGCCATCAGGAGTCTTACTCTATGGCCCTCCCGGTTGTGGGAAAACCTTACTTGCCCGTGCTGTAGCAACTGAATCTGAAGCAAATTTTATATCCATCAAAGGTCCCGAATTAATTTCTAAATGGGTTGGGGAAAGTGAAAAAGCCGTTCGCGAAGTTTTTCGGAAGGCGAAACTGGCTGCGCCGTGCATTATTTTCTTTGATGAACTTGATTCAATTGCACCACGTCGTGGTTCTGGAGGCACAGATGCTGGGGTTACTGAACGAGTTATATCTCAATTGCTAACAGAATTAGATGGAATTTCCCAATCTCATGATATAATCATGATTGCCGCCACAAATCGACCCGATATCATGGATCCTGCGCTAATTCGTCCAGGTCGCATTGATCGATTATCTTATGTTCCTCCTCCCAGTTTTGAAGATCGAATTGAAATCTTAAAAATTTTCACGAAATCCATGCCTCTAGGTAAAGAAGTGGTGATTGAAGAATTGGCACGGCTAACAGAATTCTTTTCAGGAGCAGATATTGAATCTCTTTGCCGTGAAGCTGCAATTCGAGCCTTACGTGAAAATATTCGAGCCAAAACCATACAACCTCATCATTTTAGTGAAGCATTGGAAGAAATGAGACCAAGTGCAACTCGGGAAGTCTGTGAATCCTATGAGAAATTTGAAGAAACAATAAAAAGTAGAAAATTAGGATCGACCTCACATAGAGGCACAGATCTTTATACCTAAAGAATTGAGCGGGAGAGCGCAAAACTTTTTAATTTTCAAGAATTGAACAACTTGATAATTTCTCATATTTTTTGATGCCTTTTTGGAACCAATTTCCTAAAGCGATAAATCACCTTTTACTAAGAAATAAATCTCGCTAATTCGGCATCAATTTTCTGAATTTGTAAAAAATTATTTCATATCAAATGAAATGGTAAGTAATATGGCCAAACTTAAAAAATGGAATTCTATCCCAGTCGAGAATGAGATCATTTCGATTCTGGTTAAAAATCGAGGTGAAATGCTCACCTCTGATTTACTGCGACAACTTAGCAATAAATATCAAGACTTTACACGAACCGATTTGGATCAAGCGTTATTTAAATTAGAAGTTCGTTCTTTTATATTTGTCGTATCTATTAAAAAAGATGTATCTAAAGTTGAAATCAACCCCAGAGGAAATTTCAGCCACCAAATAATGGCAGAAATCCGCAAATTTACTCATTAAATTCTAAACAGAATTTTTTTTGGTTACTTATGGATTAAAGGCATAAATGATTGGGATTCACTCTCTAACGAAATTTCTTTCCGATATGGGGTTAATAACAATCGGCGTACTTTGAAAAATACAGGGTAATTGGTTGCTCCACCCAAAATAACCGCAGATCCCGTTGGTAGAGAAGAAATAATCTTAATTGAATCACTGGTTAAAGCTTCAGAAGAATTTTTGATATGATTCAAGTCGTAAGGATTTGTTATCCGCATAATAATATGGGTATTACATTGAGAAAGTGCTGTCGTGCTCAATCGAACAGGACGTTGCGAGATAAGCACTAATTGTGCGAAAAATTTTCGGCCTTCGCGGGCTAAAGTCTCCAAGATATGTTTAGCAAATGCACTTTTAGAATCTTTTTCCGGTAGAAAATTATGAGCTTCTTCTAAAAAGAGAATAAATGGTGCAATTTGTCGTTTCCGGCGGAAGTAAAAAAGTTGTTTTGTAAAGAAATCTACCAATATTTGTTTTTTCCGCATTGATAAAATCGTAGAAAAATCAAGAATTGTTAATTTTCCAGGGTGAATTAAATCAGTTATGCATGGTTTAGTGGTTTGGGTAAAAATATTTAAACGGGCTAGATCCTCCAGCCAAGCGATTAGTGTGGATTGGGTTTTGGAATTTATTTCCGTCTGCTTTTCAATTTGCTTGCAGAGTTCATTTAAATCAACGCGTGTTTGATTTTGATCTAAGTTTTCTAAGATCTGCTGTAATTCTCGAAGTTGGGGGTAAGTGATATTAGGTTGATATCTTTGAAAATCATAAGGTAACATATCAGAAATACCGATTTGCATAAAGGATGCATTAATAATTTGAATTTTCGATTGGATCTCTCCAATTTTATCTTTATCTATCGTGTTTAATTCAATTTTTTGCTTAAGAAAACGATATTCTCCATGAAGATCGATAAGTATCATTCCTGGTGTTCCTACCGAAGAAGGGCGCATTAAAAGTTCTTCTAACATTACTGAAACAAGATAAGATTTACCTGCACCGCTTTGGGCCAAAATGGCTACATGTTTATTAAATAGTCGATTTAGATCCAAGGATACTGATGTCGAGTAATGGTTAAGTGTCCCAATCTGAAGACCATTTGTTTTAAATCCCAAAAAATAATGCAAAAATTCTCCTTGTAGTAAATACACTTGATTTCCCGGTTTAACAGGAAATCCAGATGATTCAATCATTTTAAATTCTTCAGGCGAACTGATAGTTTCAATTTTTTTGTTAGTGTGAATATACCCTAATACTTGAACTTCAGCAATTTGTATTTCCCATTCATCGCTTGGAAGAAAATGGTTTACTTGTAAATTTGCCACCGTAAAATTCTTTACCGTTTGAAAATCGTGGAAATAATTATTCATGATATGAAGTTCTTCAACTAAACCGATAATTTGACCTTGGAAGGTATCTACCAGGCAATATTGACCACGTTTGACCAAAGGACTGAAGCTGGGTGAAAGCGGTGCCGAAAGAAATGCAAAATGATTAACTGAAGGGGAATTTCCATCCTTTGTAGCAATAACGATTCCTACTGGAGTGAATCTAAGTTCATTTTTCTCATTTTTCCTATTTTCAGCCAGGGTCATTTGATAATTTTCTAAAGGATCTCTTTCCTTCTTAAAATACTCCCGGCATTTGATTTTTTAAATCATATTGCTAAGTTTACATTATTGTTCATCAGTATAGTAACTACTGGAAATATTCTGGTTAATTATTCAGGGAGGATATCTTTCTTCTTGAAGATTGCATCCCATTTGGCCATTAAGGCAATAATTACCCACATTAAGTATAATAAAATTATGCCTGCAATGCTACCAGAATCGCCCCCACCTTCTCCCAATAATTTCAATATTGGATCAATTCCAAAGATACCAGCAATTATTACTATTAGAAACATTCCTACTTTGCCGACATACATCCAAAAAAGCGTCTTTTTTATGGGATATTTTACCAATCCTAATGGCGTTAGAAGCAGTGAATCCGGTAAGGGAGTTAAACCGAAGGCTACAATTATCCAAGGAATGGCTTTTGGTTTTTTTAAAATGCGTTGACTCCATTTATCTGTTAAATCTGGTTGATCTTTTTCCATAACCCTTCCGGCCCCGTTCCCGATAATATAATCCAAGAAATCCCCGATGCTGTTTCCTAAAGCGGCCAAAAAAATAATACCAACGATTTTCACCCATTTATACTCAATCACAGTGGAATCATAATAGACACTGGCAATTACAGCAGCGGGAATGATATAAGGTATTGGGATAGGAACTAAAGCGCCTAAAATACTTACAACTATTAGAAACCCAATAATTGCCCAATAATTCATATTCTCATAGTTTTCAGAACCAAACCACTTATTAATATCAAAATTTTGTGCGAAATCTGGATTGGTCAAAATAATCGGGGTCAAAATCAATATAATCGCTAAAAAAATAATCAGAAACCAATCAATTTTCTTTATTTTGTATGAGCCAATATGCATTGATTAACATAAGAACAAGTACCATTAAAAAGATCAGAAAAAATCGAATGGAGCTCTAGCTCTCAAAAAAGAAATTTAAAATTTAATTATTTATAGGTGCGGGAACTCCATTTTGAATCACATATTTTTGGCCGCAGATTTCGCAAAACGTTTCATTTTTTCGTTTTAACAAAGAATACATAATTGGTGTGAATGATCTACCACATTTTGAGCAAAAATATTTTGGCATTACCGACTGTGGGCCTGAAGATGCAAAGTGATGAATTTCAGTTTTTATATTTAATTCCTGCGCTTTTTGTATATTTCTTGCTTGTCTGGAAACGTTACCGGGTTGAGGTTGAGAAACCTTGCGAGTTTTTCTTGAAATACTTGGAGCTTCATAAGGTAAAACATTTTTTTTTCCATGTGCTTTTCTATTTTGAGATTCTTTTTTGTCTTTCTCACTTCTTGGAAAAAATAATTTTACCATATACTCGATATTTCTTCCATAGATAACTAAAGATTCAGATAAATCTCTTTCTACTGAAATCAAGTTCAAAGGAAGGATTAATACTACAAAAACGGTTGAATAAACTGAAATTATACCTGTTAAGCATGCACCTTTCACACTTTGAATGCTAATCCAGAATGCAAACTCGGTTAATTCAACCGCTAAATAAAGGGCTAAATATACAGATAAAACGATAATTATACAAGATGCAATTATTCCTACAGGATCATTCCACCAGAAATACGAAAATATTTGATACCAGTGTTCCATTATAATCGACCAGTTATAGGTTCTTATTATCATTTAGTCAACATTCTTTCTTTAAAGATCCAGAAGCCAATCTTTATCAGAATTTTTTTTTTTCAGGAAAACGTAAAATCAAAAATATGAAAAAACTTCAGAAATAGTAAAAATTATAATAGCGGAGTAAGGAATTTATAGAACTGGGCACCACCAATTCTATCCTTACTCCGAGGATTCGCTTCCGCTTCTCCAAGATCATATATAGAATTGATCTATAAAAATATCACTGATTTTTCCATTAATAAATCGTTATCTATTTAAGTCAAACGAATTTTAAAGTAAGTAATACCATTTTAAAATCATGGTGAAGCAAAATCACAGATGATCCCGCCGAAATTTCAAATATTCTTGGTAAAAACTATTCAAAAAGTGATGAATTTCAAGAAAAATTAAAGGAAATTAACAAAAAATTACAAAAGCTCGGGGCTTTTACTCTTAATGATTCACGAATTTACACAACTTTGCTAGTTCATGGTCTAAGTTCTCCTGCGAAAATTTCTGAAAAAAGTCAAGTAGATCGGGCCAGAGTTTATGATTCACTAAAAAGATTGGTTAAACGAGGAATTGTAGAAGAAGAACCAGTGCCTCGAGCTCCACGGTATAAAGCAGTTCCTCCAGAAATAGTATTTGGAGAAATTAAATCAAAATTTCAATCCAAAATTGCATTAGCTGAAGATCTCACAAAAGATTTGGAAAATCTCTCTAAATATCAACCAGTTGAAAAAAATTCAGTTTGGACCATTCAAGGGGAAAGAAAAATACAAAAATTGACTCAAAAATTCGTTAAAGAAGCTGAAAAATACTGTTATATGATTCTGCCTTTAGATTTTTCTCTAGCCTCGCTACATGAGTTTGAGTCAATAACAGAGTGGATTTTGGCAAAATTATGCAAAAGTGATATAGAATTTCGCATTGCAATGAAAATTTCAAAAGATCAAAAACAATTCACGCCTCTAATAAATCATCTATTTCATGAAGGCGTAAAATTCTATAATTGGATTTCTTCTCCCATTTTACCGTTTGGGTTGATAATAACTGAAAAATCATATATTCAAACCTACTTGTCAAATTCAGTTCCAAAACCGAAATACGATTATGGTGTTTTTATGGAAAATGCTTCAAAAAACCAAATTAAAGGCTTACACACATTGTGCATTTGGGTTTATACACATTTGTGCCAGCAAGTAATTTTTGAAAAGAAAAAAAAAAAAACACAACCAGGAGATAAATCAAATGGAATATAAAGGTAAGGTAAGTGTGATCGGTCCCGAAGGCACTGGAAAAACCTCATTAATCCTTCGATACATTAAAAATACCTTTTCAGAAGAATATATCGCAACTTTAGGCGCTGATTTTATTGAAAAAACTTATGACAGCGTGGATTTACCTCAATTGCGAAGTCGAGAAAAAATGACTATTGTTTATTGGGATATGGCTGGTCAATCCGTTTTTAAAGAAATATCTTCTATTTACTGTGAAGGTTCTTTAGGATTAATAATCGTTTTTGATGTTAATGATCGGAAAACCTTTGAAGAGTTACCTAAATGGTTGGAGTTTCCCAAGCAGATTTGTCCAGATGCAATAACTATGGTGGTGGGGAATAAGACAGATTTGGAATTTAAAATTTCGCCCAAGGAAATTTCACAGATGGAGAAACGTTTGAATCTTAAAATTGAGTTTGTATCAGCCAAGCGGGAGTTAGATGACGAGCGATCAAATGTTCGGAATGTTTTTACAAAGATGGCATCTGAGTTGTTGAAAAAGTTTACCGAATATCGGAAAATTTCAACCAAGGCATCTGATTAATTTTAAATTTCTTATTTTATCCGTTTTTACCTATTTTTTTAATATATGCAGACACTATGTCTTCGGAAATTTCCAAAAAGGCAAGACTGGGCTTTGGTACAAAATCATTTGCAAAATTACGAAGTAGATAAGGGGAAGGACGTGGTTGGGTGAGTGAACCTGGATTGAGGATGAGACATCGATCTTGTGTTTCTTGAATTCGTGGATAGTGAGTATGGCCATGAATGAATACTCTTGGTTTTTCTTCCAATTGAAAATAGACTTCTGGACTATGGGCTACCACAATCGACACTTTTTTAAAATTTAATGAAAGCTTTAAGGGCCATTTTTTAACATTATCCATATTACCGCGGACTACACTGGTGGGAGCAATTTTTTCTAGATCTTTGATAAAATCTTCGATTAATACATCTCCAGCGTGAATGATATGGTCAACATCTTGAAAATAATACCTGATAACTTTCAGTAAATGGGAATATTGGTTTTCAGCATCAGAATTTCGCTTGAAATTTAAATGAGTATCCGATAATACCCCTATTTTCAAAGTATTTCCTCCAATTTAATCAATTTCATTACATCACAGAAAGGAACAACCATAACAAGAGTAGAATAAATACATCTAAGATTATAAATTTCCAATTTTCTACTGTAGAAAAATAATTGCGCCAATTTTCCCTAATAATCGAAAAATATTGTTTAACTTTAAAAATTCTTGTAATATATAAGATAAATGCAATGCTCAAAACAGGAATGTATAACCAAAGAAAAGTGGTTTTCCAAAAAGGATATCCCAAGAAATAAAGCCTAACCACAACTGCAGAAAAAACATTATTAAACCAATGGGCAAAAATCACCGGAAAGATCCGTTGTTTTTTTAAGAAATAGGTTGCCGCAACTAAACCGATTACAAAACCATTAATTGCCCACCAAATGGGATAGAAAATGGGTTGATCGGTATTAGATGAAACAAATACATAGTTAAAATGAGCTAAACCAAAAAGAAAGGAGCTGTAAAAGAAAGCTAAAGGGGATTTCAACTCATCTTTACCAATTGTCAAGAAAAACTCTCGATATAAGAACTCTTCCCTAACCGCAACAAAAAAATGCACAATAATTGTTGAGATGAGCATTAAGGGAAATGAATAAAGAAAATAATTCAAAGGATCTTGGGTATCTGATATATTTAATGAATTAACTGTATAATCTAAAACGCCCGGTATAAGATAGCTTAGAAAATCTAAAGGAATATAGATACAAAGAAACAACAGTAAGCCATCTTTTAATTGGGAGGGGAATTTCTTAGTTGTTAATCCTCGAAAAAAGGGAGAAATTTGTTGATTTAGATTGGTGGAATTAATTTCTTTAGTAAGTTTCAACTCATTATTTTTTGCGGTTTTTTCTTTATTATATTGTGGAAAGAGTTTGGAAACTATCCACATAGCAAAAATCAGGGCAATTATATTGTCAAAAGCCATGATAAACCAATATAAATATAAATAAAACATAGATTTTTCGAGTAGAATGTCCAACAAATTGCTAAACAAGAAATAAAGCAGAAAGTTAATTATTGCACTAATTAATAGAATAAGAATAAACCGGGCATAATTTTCAATTGACGGCATAAGTCAGTTCAATCCGTTTGGTGAATAAGCTTAGTACTTGTAACTATATTCAAAATTTCCATTTGAAGTTTCTATCTTTAATTTATTAAAGTTTTTTTCTGAAGATTGCTCCACTGAACCAATTATTTGAGCATTGACATAGTATTTTTTCGCGGTTTTGATGACATAATCTTGGGCATAATCTTCAGGGCAAATAATCTCCATTCTGTGCCCCATATTGAAGACTTGATACATCTCTTTCCAATCGGTTTTTGAAGATTCTTGAATTAATTTAAAGAAGGGAGGGGTTGAAAACAGATTGTCTTTGATGTAGTGAAGGTTTTTTCCGAACTTTAAGCATTTAGTCTGCCCACCGCCGGTGTTGTGAAAAATTGCATGAATTTGTGAATGTTCTTGACTGAATAAATCCAGTAAAATGGGTGTATACGTTCGTGTAGGTGATAAAAGCGCTTGACCCATCGTCAGATTTGTATTAGGGACTTTATCTTGTAGTCTATATTTACCGAAAAAAATCCAATTTTCATCAAGTTCTGGGCTATAACATTCTGGATATTTATCAAAATAATCGTGATGCAATAATCCATGACGGGCAAGTGTCAATCCATTGCTTCCAATTCCGCTATTGTATTGTTCTTCATAATTTGACTTTCCGAAACTGCTTAAACCGACAATTACATCTCCTGGTTGAATAGAATCTGGAGTAATAACTTCCGATCGTTTCATTCGGGAAACTAAAGTAGAATCTACAATCAAAGTCCGGACTAAATCTCCCACATCAGCAGTTTCACCTCCACAAGACTCTATTGGAAGTCCCATCTTGTTCAATTTATGAATAAAACTATCATAGGCATTAATAATGGTCTTGATTACAGCACCCGAGATGAGTTTCTTATTTCTACCAATTGTATTGGATAATAAATAATTGGATCCCGGGCCAACACATAATACATCATCGACATTCATCACGATACTATCTTGGACAATTCCCTCAAAATAGGATAAATCTGCTGTTTCATTAAACATCATATATGCCAAAGATGATTTCGTTCCTGCCCCATCTGCATGAACTAAAGAACAATAATTTTGATTTCCCGCAATATCTTTAATTATTTTACAAAATGCCCCTGGAAATAGACCTTTATCGATATGGCTTATGGCTTCATGAACTTCTTCTTTTTGAGAAGAAACTCCTAAAATTTCATACATTGGTTTTTTTTGCGCCATGTTATATTTCACGGTGATTATCATCAAGTATGTAATTACTTTTAATAAAGCTTATAGCTTGTTCCACTTGTGGAATGGCCATTCCTAAATATTGCTTTGAATCTAATAAATTATTTATTTCTTCTTCACTAAAACGGGAGTTAATTTCAGGGTTGGCTAAAAGAATTGATTTCATCGAGTCATGTTTCTGGCGCGATTCAATTGCAGCGGTTCTTAGTAGTTCATGTCCTGTTTGACGCCCGATTCCCTTATCAACTAAAGCAACCATGATCCTTTCCACCAAAAATGCTCCGTGAGTGAAATTTAGATTTCGCTCAATTGCTTCTTCATTAAATTCTAAACCTTCCAGAATTTGACTCAATTGAGATAGCATGTAATCCAATAATATGAAATTTTCTGCAAAAATTATTCTTTCATTGGCAGAATTTGTTAAATCGCGTTCATCTTCTAAACCAATATTATCAATCCCGACTATTAAATTAGATTTAATAACTCGGGCAAGAGAGCATAATCGTTCGGCTTTATGGGGATTTCTTTTATGTGGCATAGTAGAGCTGCCAACTTGGCTTTTTGTGAAAGGTTCAAACATTTCACCAATTTCAGTACGTTGGAGTATACGCATTTCTCTGGCAATTTTATCAATTGTTCCGGCGATTAATCCTGTTAAATTTATTGCTTCAGCATGTCTATCTCTTTGAACAATTTGATTTGCGACTATTACTGCACGTAAAGGGATTTGAAACTCTTTTGCTAATATTTCCATTACAATTTCTTGAATTTTGAATCCTTTCTCTCCGAACGAAGCCATAGTTCCAACTGCTCCAGACATTTTACCAACGGCAATTCTTGGAAGTAAATCTCTTATTCGATCTAAATGTCGAGCCATTTCACAAGCCCATACTGCAAATCTCATGCCGTACGTAGTAGGTAAAGCTTGTTGCCCGTGAGTTCGTCCCACACAAAGGTGATTTTTATGTTCTTCAGCCAGTTGAATTAAAAGAGTTAGAACTTTAGTAATGGAATCATTCAAGATAAAGAAGGCTTGTGTAAGTTGAATAGCGGTGGCCGTATCTTCGATATCGTAAGAAGTCGCCCCCAAGTGAATGTAATTTCCTGCAGTACCTTCACATTGCTCTGTTAAACCTTTTACCATCGCCATTAGATCATGGTGAATCTTATGTTCGATTTCAAGAACCCGTTTAATTTTAACGAAATTTAAAGTTGCTTTCTTGGAGATTTCATCCGCAGCATCTTGAGGTATATCCCCGATGGAAGCATGAGCTTGAGCTAAGGCAGCTTCTACGCGAAGCCAACGATAAAGTTTAGCACTTTGGGTAAATAATTTTGCCATCTCAACTGTTTGATATCTTTCTTCAATTGGATGAATGGAATTTTTACTCATTATATTCTCAAATAATCCAATTTCAGAATCCATAAAGAATTTGTGGATGAAAAAAAGAGAAAGTGAAATTCAATCTAAAATTGCCAAATAGAAGGTTCCTTCCATTTTTATGGTGCTTCCTTCAGACATCTGCACCGTGCCACTGATTAAAGTGGCTTCTTCATTCATATCCCCCATGAAGACAAAATGTTGCGAACTTGTTTCGTTATAAAAGTAAATACTGAATTCCACATGAGTATCTTGGCAGAAGTATTCCATATTATCGAATTCTTTAGTCGAATTTTCAATTTGGATCGTTCCATTCAAGGTTCCACGGCCATCAAACGTAATATTTATTATATAAGGGTTTTTATCCTGGAAATTAACAATTCCTCTGTAATTTCCATTAAGATTTTCATTAGTAAAGATGTTTAGATTCCTAATAATGGAAATCAAGAGAATGATCAGAACGATAAATACCACGCTCGTAATAACATAGAAACCACGCTTAGAATTGGATGTTGGTAAAAATCCCATTATGATTATTAATCCTTAATGACAAAAAAAAATACTTTTTACAAATACTTGCTTTTAAAATAATAGTTATTTAATTAAATTATACGCTTTGATAAAGGTGGATTATCGTTTATTACGTTGTTCGCTGTTCTAATTGCGGAACCCCGCAATATATCCAAGAATCTCAAAAAACCCGCACTTGTCCTAAATGTCGAAAGAAAATTAAGTGTATCACTTTGAAAATTCTCGCAAAGGCTGAATCAGTACAAGAAGCACTTCAAATTGTTCAACATATGAAATCTCCGCATAAATACGAGCTCCAAATTGAAAAATTTAAGGCTAAGCTCCAAGGGACTAAAAAAAGCGAAGAGGTTATAATAGGAGACTTGCTTTCCGAATTGATTCAATTATTCCCCAATCAATTGCCTAAAAGCTATCTAATCCAAGCCGCTGAAAATATAGAATTAGATTTAGATACTTTGGAAAAAAATCTAGAAAAATTGAACCAAGCAGGATTAGTGCTAATAAATAGAGATTTTCGGCCCAATTCTCATGATTTTCTGCTTAAATTTCCTTCTATTCCTTTTACATTCGGAAAAATTCAAGTAAAGAAATAAATTTCAAATATGCTAAAGGATTAAAATGAATTCCAAATCCATTGAACAAGATACCAAGCTGGAACCTATTTCCATCGAGCGAGACGATTTAGATTTTCTTCGAGATATAACTAAAGAACGAGACCTTGATTATTTCAATCTACGAATTGGAAAAGGTATAACAACCTCCATTTCACTATTACATAAAATCACCAGATCATCCAGTGCAGGAATTGGGAAAGGCTTCTCCATCCAAGCATTTACACAGGGAGGTTATGGATTCGCAGTAGGATATAAATTTGATAAAGAATCGATCACAAAGGTTTTTCATCAAGCCGCAGATCTTGCACATTGGAGCGCTCAATTTGTTAAAAAGCCATTTTTAATCGATGAAACTGATGATCGTCAGGAAAGGTATAGCATTCCTCAGAAAATTTCCATTGGAGACACTCCACCAGATGAAAAAATGAAATTGCTCTTAGAAATTGAAAATGAAGCATATTTCGATCCAAGAATTGTCTCCACCAACGTTAATTATACAGATTTAGAAGTTGAATATCTCATTTACAATAATTTTAATCGATTCATTAGGTTGAAAAATAGCTGGGTTTATTTTACAATGCAGGCCGTAGCTCGAGAAGGTCATCGTCAAGAGGGTTATCATGTATCCCATGGAAAAATCGGTGGCTTTGAAGGTTTGCATGATGCTTTTGGCTTAGGTCGTTCGACTGCAGATTCTGCAATTGAATTGCTTTCAGCAAAAACTGTACCTGGTGGAAAATTCGATTTAATTGTGGATCCCCTCCTTTGTGGAACTTTTATCCATGAAGCCTTTGGGCATACTGTAGAGGCGGATACTATATTGACAAGCGAGAGCATATTAGCGGATAAAATAGGCAAAAAGATTGGAAATCCGAATGTAAACATTGTAGATAATCCAGAATTAGTAGATGGGTTTGGATATATTCCTGTTGACTCTGATGGTACTAAAAGTCAGAAAACTCAGATTGTAAAAAATGGGGTTTTAGTGAATTATTTACATTCTTTAGAAACCGCCTCCAGAATGAATGTAACTCCAACTGGTAATGGGAGAGCAAGTGGATTTTCAGTTCCCCCACAAGTTCGTATGACTAATACTTATTTAGAACCTGGAGATTCCAATTTTGATGAAATGATTGCAGAACTCAAGAATGGGCTTCTTTGTGTCAATTGGAAGTATGGATATGTTGATCCCATTGAAGGTACGCACCAATTTAAAATGTCTAAAGCATATATAATTGAAAATGGGGAAAAAATCCAAGTTGTTAGAGATGCTGCTATTTCTGGATTGACTTTGGATGTGCTAAATCGAGTTGATTTAATTGGAGATAAAATTGAATATGATTCAGGATATTGTTCAAAAGGTGGTCAACACATCCCAGTTGGTAGTGGGGGGCCATATGTATTGATAAAGGATATGATAGTAGGAGGAATATAAAAATCGAAGCAAATTCATGTGAAATTATGAGTTTATTTGAAGATGGTTTTTTCCACAATCAAAGTGAAAAAATCTATTCTTTAATTAAGAATTATCTATCAATCAAACATGTTGAAATTTATGCAAACGCTCTGAAATCAACCAAGGTTAATTTTGAAGCAGGTTTTATTAAAGATGCCTCTCAAAGAACATCTGCTGGAATTGGAATTCGGGTAATTGATACAGATGGTCGGGAAGGATTTACTTTTACATCTGATTTTTCTGATTATGCAATCGATATAACCGTGCGTAATTCATATAAAATGATGAAAGCGGCTACACCGAATCCGGATTTTAAAGATCTGGCCCATCCCCAGAAAAAATATGTTTCCGTTTCTGGAATTTATGATCCCGCTTTAGAAGACATTTGTCTTGAGGAAATAAATGAAATTCTTCACCCCATATTTGATTTAAAAAAGAAAGAATTAGCCCCAAAATCATTAAGTGGAAGCTTTTCCAATTCAGTAGGCGGGACTTTCATTTGGAATAATAATGGAATATCTATTTGGGATCGGTTCTCTACTGCAAGTGTTACAGCAGAAGTAGGGCTCTCCCGTTCAAGTATACCAAGTTCTGGATTTAACTGGCAATCTGAATGTCAATTAAAAAATATTAATACGAAATCAATTGCAGAAGAGAGTTATGCCATGGCTTTACGGGGATTAAAGAAAACTACCATTGAAACCAAAGAATATCCTGTAGTTTTTTCTCCACTTGCTACTGCCTATTTTTTAATTGACCCAATAACTTCAGCAATTAATGCCGAGCGAGTTCAAAATCAGATGTCTTTCTTAGGGGATTATCTGGATAGGCAGATT